>DAOWFT010000144.1 GCA_030637845.1 Thalassospiraceae bacterium | reverse complement strand
GATTTTACTAACCCCCCTCAAGGCCTTATCCCCATGTGGACAGCATACGGGGTCAATAATGTTTAATAAAGCATTCTAATCCCTAAAAAACCCCATCTTCCACTTGCCAATGGTGGATGGCTGGAGTAGGTTCCGCCCGCATTCAGCGCATAAATAAAGGCATTTCAGGGCTTTGAGAGCCAAATTTAAGCGCCCGTAGCTCAACTGGATAGAGCGCCAGACTACGAATCTGGAGGTTGGGAGTTCGAGTCTCTCCGGGCGCACCATGCCCTATTTTTTTAATTTATTCCTGAATCAGGGTCTAAATTACCCCATAAATTATATTTACCGGGCCTGCATCAGGCCCTTTTTTGATGCCATTTTATTCGTTTTTAATGGGGCTATCCTTGATTTTGGCATCAATTGCACCTGCATCATCATCGTCATCACCCTCCATCCACCATAATGTGGGGTCACCCTTGCCGCTGGATCTGCCCGGCAAACGCTCTTCGGTTCTGGCGATATTTTTTTCTGTCACCCGCACCATTCTGCTTAGATCCTGCTCGGCGTAAACTTCTCTGGCACCGGAAAAAGCGTCCAAGGCTTCTTCGTAATTTTTAATCTCTTCGGTTATATGGCCGAGCGTAAAAAGAGCAGAGCCAAGGTTATTTTGCGTTGCCGCCCAGTGCAGGGGCATTTTTTTACGCTTGCGAATCTCAAGCGCCGAACGACACGCCGATATTGCGCGCTCGACAACTTCCTGATTATTTTTTTCCCGTCCCAATAATTGTGCTGCTTGGGCAAGGTTATTCATTACATCGGACCACAGGTTGGGGGTTTGTTTTTTAGAAAGTACTTTTAACGCCGATTGAAAAGACCCAAGTGCGGCTTTAATGGAATCTGTACCGCCGCTTATTACATCAAGCCTGTACAGAACATCGCCGAGCCTGCCTTGGGTTGTGGCCCAAGGAAATGGCGTTGTCTCAAGCGAGAAAATTTCCAATGCTTCTTTGTAGCTGGCTTCGGCTAGCTCAAGGCTGTTTAAATCGCGCTTATTTTTTTCTGCCAGATTATGCACAACCATCCCTAGGTTCTTTTTCAGATAGGCCCAGTTTATGGGTGTCTCTGTTTTTGAAGCTCCCTTAAGGGCGTTAGCGTATGCAATTGCTGCGTTTTGGTAAGCATCCGTACCGGGAAACAGGTGAGCAAAAGATGCAAGTGAATTTGCAAGGGCCGCATGGGCAGAGGCAGTTTCACGCGGGGTGAAATCTTCCGGCAGTAACGCCATTGCCGCTGTGGCGTCCTCGATTGTATCTTGGGCGTGCATTCTGCGAAACGATTCCTTGTAGATATTTTTTGTGTGCACCGCAGCCAGCGCCGTTGCCCGAAGCAGACCGCCAAGAATATCTGGATCAAAACCCACCGGAAGCATTAATGCCTGAAAGGGAGAAAATATACCGGGGGGATCTTCGTCCGCGGGCGGGGGTGCAACAAAATGGATATACATGGTCGTGCCCGGTTCTGGAATATTGCCCCATATAACCAGATCGGAATCATTTTTTCCCAACACCTCAATTGCGTCGGCGCAAGCATTTGGCAATTGCAATCCCCGGTCTTGTTCCGGGTCTATGGGTGATGGCGCTTTGATTATTTTTGTACGCACACCCTTCATGCCGTTAAACGATTTGGCCAAGGCGCGTTCATGATTAACGCCGGCCGCATCAACAAATTGCATTATGTTAATTTCAATTGCCGGTGGTTTGGCACCAAGGCCCATAAGGCGATCCAACAAGCCCATCCTCGGCTTGATTTTCACATCATCGTTTGTTTCTGAATTTGCCAATTAGCCTTCACCCTTTAATACATCTTGCAGGCTCTTGCGTACCCTCGATGCTAAATCACCCCATCCTTCGCCTAAATTTTTGCGAAAAATCCTAATGCTGGGATACCACGGAGTATCATCTCTTTCCAGTAGCCAGCACCAGTCCCCACCGGGAGCCGCCAAAAGCCATACCGGTTTTCCAAGGGCCCCCGCCACATGGGCCACGGCACTGTCCACGGTAATAATCAGGTCCAATTGCTCTATAATCCCGGCCAAATGGGCTAAATCGGTATTTTTACCCACCGCGTCGAAAACAAGATCCTGAACGCCTATTTCCTTTATTTCGTCTCGCACCGGGCCACGGGCGAGCGAGAAGGCCATGAGGCCGGGAAGGGCGGTTATTTCCATCAATTCCTCTAGCTTGCAGCCAGCGGTTTTTTGTCTCGCGCCGGCACTGGCTTCATCGGACCAGACGATGCCTAAGGCCAATTTTATGTTGGGGCTAATTTCAAGCTCATGGGATGGCTGAAGCGGTGGGCGCAGATAAGGTGTTTCGTTCGGGATATTTTTAATTGTTGTTTTTAATGCGCCCGGAAGGCTAAGCAGCGGTATTTGAAAATCAACATTGCCGGCGATGGCCCCCATCTTGATAACCTCATCTATGTCGGGCGATAGGCGGAGCAGGCTTGCGACCTGTTCCGGTGCTTCCATAATAATTTTTGCACCTAATAATTTAAGGTTACGTGCAAAGCGGGAAATCATCACTTGCGTTCCGGGGTTTCCTTCGTGGGTGATAAGTATGGTACGCCCGCTAAGTTGCTCTCCTCGCCAAAGCGGGATGTTGGTTCGCTTAGGCGCATGCTCGGGCATCTTTAGTCGGGCATCAAGCAACTGAAACCCTTCTTGCCACTCGCCCGCCATAAGTAACGATATTCCCATCTCCAGCTTTGCCGCCAGGTTTGCAGGATCAATAGCTAGCGATTTTTGAAAATGTTCCAGTGCCGTGGTTACCTGTCCGGCATCACGGTATGCAAGGGCGGCATTAAAATGGGCATTAGCAGAATCAGGAGAAATTTTAATGGCGCGGCTGTGTGCCGCCATTGCCTGTGTAACCAATCCTAAATCACGAAATGCATTGCCAAGGTTTGTCAGCACGTTTGCCGCCCGCGGACGAATAGCGATTGAGCGACGATAGCAAGCTATGGCAGCGTGTGGCCGCCCCAACGCACGCAGGGCGACACCGAAATTATTGTAGGCATCGGGTGAAAATGGGCTGAGGCGCACGGTCAAGGCGTATTCACGCACCGCATCAAGCAAGCGACCATGTTGGTGGTGCTCTAGTGCGCGCTTGTAGACCTCTTCGGCCTCAACTGCGCCCGCATTTTTATTATCATCCATGTTATTACTTTACCGGCGGGGGTTAGATAATTTCCAACACCTGTTCAGGTGGTCTGCCCAAGCGAGCCTTGTTATTGTTAACGACTATTGGCCGTTCAATGGTGCGGGGACGGGCAACCATTTCCTTAATAAGTGCATCGCCATCCAGTTCATCTGCGATGCCTTCTTCTTTTGCTTCTTTTTTTCTGAGTATGTCGCGGGGGCCAAGCCCCAGCTTTCCCAGAATGTCTTTCAGTTCAGCAGCGCTCGGCGTATCGCTCAGGTATTCAACTACTTTTGCCTCTATTCCATTTTGTTCCAGCAACTGCAACGTGGCGCGCGACTTGGAACATTTAGGATTGTGATAAATGGTGACGCTCATGAAAAATTTTTCCTTTTTTTATTTGTTCTTTTTTACTTGTTTTTGGGTGGAACAAATGTTTCCGGGCGTTCGCCGGGAATATTTTCAATATAAAGCGACTGACTGGGAAATGCGAAACCACTGCCAGAGTTTTCGACAATTTCTTTAATCTTGTATGCAAGGGTCTCTTTTATTTCCAGCCATTCACCCCAGACCGTGGTGTTGGTGAAACAATAGAGCATGATGTCGATTGAAGAATCGGAAAAGCGGTCAATCCGAACAAATGTCGAAACCTCTGGCGGGTTGGCAAATGCGTCATTTTCCAAAATGTATTCTTCAATTTGGTCGCGGATGGTGCGTAACTGTTCAATGGTGGTTTTGTATTCAACCCCGATGTGCCAGTAAATGCGGCGGTGGGTCATGGCGGTAAAGTTTGTTACCGCGCTGTCGGCCAGTTTTGCGTTGGGAACATAAACCGGGGCCTTGTCAAAACGCCTGACCATGGTCGAGCGAAAACCAATGTTTTCAACGGTTCCTTCAACCACGCCATCGACCCGTATCCAGTCGCCTTTGTTAAAGCGACGTTCGGCCAGAATAAGTATCCCGGCAATAAGGTTCTTGAACAAATCCTGTGCGCCAAGTGCCACCGCAACACCAAACAGGCCAAGGCCTGCCAGTATCGGCCCGACCTTGATGCCCCACAGTTCCAGCACCGTGGCTGCACCAATAAGGGCAATCAGCATCTTGATGGCCTTTACCAGCCATTCAACCAATGCCGGGGTAAAAACCTTTTCCATTTTTTCAAAAAAACGACCAAGAGGATCAACCAGATTGTAAAGCGCCCAGAAAATTATAAATGCAATAAGCGAGCGGACTAAATTGTGGGCAAATTCGGCCAGCCCTGGTTCCAGCTCCATATATTCAGCGGCGAAGAAAAAACCCATGGCAACGGGAATCATCCGAACAGGTCTTTCAAGTGCCATTACAAGATTATCATCGACGATATTTTTTGATTTCTTTGCTCGCATTTTGAGCGGGGTCAGGATTATCGTGCTGATGGCCTGACGAAAAACAAGGAAAGCGGAAAAAATGCCCAGCGCAATAATTATTGTGCTGACATCAACCCCGTAAAGGCCGGTGCGCCATACATCCAGCACCATTTGCCAAAAGTCATTTAATGATTGCATTTGTCCCTAAGACCCCTTGTTTGTGTTTGTTGCTACCTTAAAGATTTTTTTCAATGTAAGATTTCAGTTCATCAATATCTTCGGCATCAATCATGCGCTTGGCCGTATCATAAGAGAACCCCGCCCGCGCCATTTTTGCTAAATCTTTTTCGCGCATTTCTTTTCTATTTTCTGCGTCCGTGCGATATGGCCCGATACGTTTTTTCCTGATTAATGTAAGCGCCGCCTGAAGCTCAGGGGCGGGAAAATCTTCGGCTAAATCCTCTAGCGCCGTATCGGATATTTCTTTTAAAACTCCTTTTTGTGCCAACTTCATGGCAATGACCCGTGGCGCTTCGCCGCGTTCCAGACCTGATCTGGTTTTGGCTTCGGCGTAGGCCGCATCGTTTAACAGGCCGACCTCAACATAGCGCACAATCAGCGCGTCTATCCACCCTTTGGCCGCATCAATATCTGTTTCCGGATGGGCGTGGGCTGCCTTCATAACCCGGCGTTCCAGCACTTGGCGCAGGTTTTGCTCGCTTGATGAATAACGCTCCAGATAATGCAGGGCTATGTTGGCAAGGCGGCTCTCGGTCATTTTGCGCACAACCTTGGGCTTTCTTGCTTTCTTGGCCTTTGTATTGTCGCCTTCTTCGCCGCTTTTATTCATTATATTTCGCCACGCAGTTCACCGGGGTTGGAGAATCACTAAAGCAGGATTATATAGTGAAAAGAACATTTTCCGAACCTTGTGCAATCTCCGGATAAAACCTATGCAAAACTTAAGCGGACACAACTGGCTTGGCGTATATACTCTTTATATGCGCGAGGTTCGGCGTTTCCTCAAGGTCTACACCCAGACCATTATCGGCCCGGTTGTTACCACGCTTTTGTTTCTGGCTATTTTTGCCCTTTCTATCGGCTCGCAAATAAAAATTGTCGGCGAGGTTCCGTTCATCCAGTTTTTGTTGCCGGGGCTGGTGATGATGGCGATTGTGCAAAACGCATTTGCCAATACATCCAGCTCGATGCTGATTTCAAAGGTTCAGGGAAACATAGTCGATACCCTGATGCCGCCATTTACCGCCCATGAATTAACCTTTGCCTTTGCTCTGGGCGGGGTTACCCGTGGGGTTGTGGTTGGCTTTGTTGTTGCGTCGGTTACCGCATTGTTTGTCCCATTTCAGATACATAGCTTTGGCTATATAGCCTTTTATGCGATTGCCGCATCGCTGATGCTTTCATTGTTGGGGCTAATCGGCGGGGTCTGGGCGGAAAAGTTCGACCACATAGCCGGCCTGACCAATTTTATAATCACCCCGCTATCGTTTCTTTCCGGCACTTTTTATTCAATCCATCGCCTGAACGCGAAAAAAAAGTAAGCTGCCTATTGCATTCCGTACTTTTTTATTTTCGACGGGTTTCGTTATGGGTTTATCGGCTATTCCGACGCCTCGCTGTCAACCGGGATGGTCGTTGTCGCGTGCATGGATCTTGGCCTGTGGATTGTCTGCTGGCGTATGTTCAAGACCGGATACCGCCTTAAATCATGACTTAAATCCCGATTTTTGCCGTTTATTTCGGGTTTTCGCGCATTTTTAGGGCAAAAACACCACATTTTCATCCATTTTGTTGACAGGCCCGGGCCCGATTCCCATAATCCCCGGCTTTCGCGCCAGACTTTAGCCACAAGACGGGGCCACAAGACGGGCGCGAGCAAACCGGAGTTTGACCACAATGTCTGCACTTATGCCGACCTATGCCCCATCCGACCTTGCTTTCGAGCGGGGCCTTGGTGCCTATGTGTTCACCGCAGAGGGTAAACGCTATTTGGATTTCTGCGCCGGTATTGCGGTCAGCATCCTAGGTCATTCCCACCCCCATCTAGTGGCGGCGCTGAAAGACCAAGCGGAAAAAATTTGGCATACCTCCAATCTTTACCGGATACCGGGTCAGGAAAAGATGGCCGAGCGGCTGGTTGCGGGAAGCTTTGCCGATAAGGTATTTTTTTCCAACTCCGGCGCCGAAGCCATAGAGGCGGCCATCAAGGTTGCCAGAAAATATCACCATGATAACGGTAACCCTGAAAAATACCGGGTTGTTTGTTGCACCAACGCATTTCATGGCCGCACCCTTGCGACCATTGCCGCCGGTGGACAGGAAAAACATATCGAAGGCTTCGGTCCGGTAACCGATGGCTTTGATCATGTCGCCTATGGCAACCTAAATGAAATGCGCGCCGCCATCGGCCCTGAAACCGCCGCCATATTGGTTGAGCCGGTACAGGGCGAAGGGGGCATTTACGGTGCCGGGCCCGAATATCTCAAAGGTCTTCGGGCCATTGCCGATGAGTTTGGTATTTTGTTGATGTTTGACGAAGTCCAGTGCGGCATGGGCCGGACCGGCAAACTGTTCGCCTATGAATGGGCCGACATAAAACCTGACGTTGTCGCAACCGCCAAGGGCATCGGCGGCGGCTTCCCCTTGGGCGCGTGCCTGACAAACGAAAAAGCAGCGGTGTTAAAGGTCGGCAACCACGGAACCACCTATGGCGGCAATCCGCTGGCGATGGCGGTTGGCAATGCGGTGCTTGACGTTATTTTGGCAGATGGATTTCTTGATGGTGTTGCAAAAATTGGCGATGCCTTGGGCGATGCCCTCGAAGGATTGGTAAAAAAATAC
Organism: Thalassospiraceae bacterium; assembly: GCA_030637845.1. Lineage (GTDB taxonomy): Bacteria > Pseudomonadota > Alphaproteobacteria > Rhodospirillales > Magnetovibrionaceae > DAOVVL01. Next base: position 9,199 of record DAOWFT010000144.1, on the reverse strand, counting down.
CCCGATGTATTTAGCGAAGTACGCGGCCAAGGGCTAATGCGGGGAATTAAATGTAAAGACGGCATTGATAACCGGGCCTTTAAGACAAAACTGGAAGAGGGCGGTTTGTTAGTTGCGCCCGCCGGCGACAATGTAATTCGGTTTTTGCCACCGCTTATAATAGAGCAATCACATATCGATGAAGCAATGGCCATTATTGAAAAAGCAGCAGGCGAAGAAGCCAGCAAATAAGCCAGTGAATAAGGTAATAATTTAAATGACAACTTCCCCTAAACATTTTTTGGACATTCACAAGCTTGATGCCAAAACCGTGCGCGAGATTCTTGATCTTGGGTTGGCTATAAAGAACGGCCCTCCGGACAAGCGACTCGAGGGCAAGACCCTTGCCATGATTTTTGAAAAACCATCAACCCGGACACGGGTATCGTTTGAGGTCGGCATGAAACAGTTGGGCGGCGATGCGGTTATGCTCGGCGGCAAGGACAGCCAGCTGGGCCGGGGTGAAACCGTTGCCGATACCGCGCGGGTTCTTTCGCGTTATGTCGATGCAATAATGATACGAACCGATGATCCAAAAAAACTTATCGAGCTGGCTGAATATGCCGAAGTGCCGGTAATAAACGGCCTGACCGACAGCTCGCACCCATGCCAGCTTATGGCTGACATTATGACCTATGAAGAACACCGTGGCCCGATTGCAGGCAAAAAGGTTGCATGGTGCGGCGATGGCAACAACATGGCCGCAAGCTTTATTCATGCTGCCGGACGGTTTGGTTTTTCGCTTAGCCTTGCCATGCCGAGCGAGCTTGGCCTTAGTGCCGATGTGCTTGAATGGGCAGAGAGCGAGGGCGTTGATTTTTCAGTTAGCGAAAGCGCCGATGAAGCATGCAGCGATGCCGACCTTGTTGTTACCGATACATGGGTCTCCATGGGTGATGCCGATGCCGATAAGCGGCATAAATTACTGCAACCGTTTCAGGTAAACGACGCCCGGATGGCTTTGGCCAAAAATGATGCGCTGTTCATGCACTGCTTACCCGCCCATCGGGGCGAGGAAGTAAGCGCAAGCGTAATTGACGGCCCCAGTTCGGTAATCTGGGAAGAAGCAGAACAAAATTTGCACGGGCAAGTTGGGAGCCATGGCTGGTGCTTTGTTTTAAATGAACAGTTCCAACAACGATTTTTCAATTACCTTCCAGATAGAGGGGCTTGATATTCGTGGCCGTCTGGTGCGCCTCGGCCCGGCGCTGGAACAAATACTCAGGCCCCATCAATACCCCGCCCCGGTGGCTGAAATAATGGCCGAAACCGTTACCCTAGCGGCAACGCTGGCTAGCGCGCTCAAATATGACGGGGTGTTTGGATTACAAACCCAAGGTGACGGCCCGGTTGGTTTGATGGTTGCCGACGTAACCTCAGCCGGGGCGCTGCGTGGTTATGCCCGTTATGACGAAGAGCAAATTAAATCGCTGCTTAAATCACCGGGTGATGTTTTTGCTGCGCCGGTTCCGCGCTTGCTTGGTGGTGGGCATATGGCGTTTAGCGTTGATCAGGGCGAACACATGGAACGCTATCAGGGCATATCGGAACTGGACGGCGCGACCCTTACAGATTGTGCCCATCATTATTTTCGCAATTCCGAACAGTTGGAAAGCGCTATCTGGCTTGCCGCCGATGCGGGCGAAGATGGCACAAATAAAAATGCTTTTTCCGGTGCGCTGATGATACAGCGAATGCCGTCAATCAAGCCCAACATTGACGAAGAAGAAGCAGAAGACGGATGGCGCCGGGCGGTGGCAATCCTTTCAAGTCTACGCCGCAAAGAATTGCTGTCGGATGAATTAGCCCCGGAAGAATTGTTGTTCAGGCTTTATCATGAAGACGGGGTCCGGGTTTTTGAAACCCGGAAACTTTTTCATCAGTGTCGCTGTTCAAGGGAAAAAGTAAAAAGCACCATTAAATCGTTCCCGCTCGAAGAAATAACCGATGATGACGGTAATGTTCATGTAACCTGTGAGTTCTGTAAAAAGTTGTATAATTTTAATGGTGACGAGCTGAAAAAACTTTTTTCAGGCGCTTGAAAATATAGTCGAGCAGAGCCATAGTTGGCTCCATGAGATTAATCCATTCAACATTTATCGCCGCTTTACTGTTGGCACCAGCTTTGCTTATGGGCGGTTGTGCATCGGGCCCACCGGCCGGCACCTTGCCGGAAATAGGCTTTAGCCATCTTGAAAAGATTAGCCTTAAAGCAAGCACCATAGAGATTGCATCGCTATATAAATCACCATTAAAAGCACCGTTTGTCGAACATCGCTTTCCGACCTCGCCGGAAAAAGCCGCCATCAATTGGGGCAAAACCCGTTTGAGCGTTAGCGCAAGCAACAACGCTAGCGCAAGATTTATAATTACCGAGGCGTCGGTTAAAGAAGTCCCAGTAGAAAAAAAGAAAACCGGAATTGTCGGTGTCTTTACCTCAGAACCGACTGCAAATTATTTTGCCAAACTTGAGGTGAGGTTAATAATCGAGCCATCCCCGGGCCAGGTAGGCGGCGAAATAACCGTCAACGCCAACCGCAATGTTTTAATCCACGAAGATGCTTCACTGGCCGAGCGTGAACGCATTTGGCTGGAAATGGTCGAGATGTTGATGATCGATTTCAACAATGAAATGGAAAGCAGAATCCGTACCCACTTTTCCCAGTTTGTTGAATAAGCCCCTATCCGCGCCAGAAAGCGCGGGAAAATAATACCAGTACCGTAAATAGCTCAAGCCGCCCCAATAACATTCCCGCGGCCAAAAGCCATTTGGCCATGTCGGGCATGGACTGAAAGTTACCCGCCGGCCCGGTAATTGGCCCCAATGCCGGGCCAACATTGGAAATTGCGGTGGCCGCACTTGATATTGCGGTTAGGAAATCAAGCCCCATCATCCCCAGTCCCAGCGCCAGAAAGGCAAAGCTTAATCCAAAAACAAAAAAGAAGCTCAAGACCGATATGATGACATCATCGGGAATAGGGCGGTTGTTGTAATAGGGAATGAAAACCCCGTGCGGTTGCAGCAGGTGACGAACCTGTACCTTGGCCGCAGCATAAAGCACCTGAAAACGAAAAACCTTTATGCCGCAGGTGGTCGAACCGGCGCAGCCGCCAATAAACATTATGAAAAAGAATATTGGCAAAGCGAAGCTGCCCCACATGCCGTAATCGGCGGTGGCGTAACCGGTACCGGTCATTACCGAAACTACGTTGAAAGCGGAATAGCGAAATGCCGCCACCGGATCCATTCCGGTATTGATGGTTAAAAGAACCGCTACAACCACAACGATTGAGGCGGCAATTCCAACAAATCCACGAACCTGTTCATCGCGCCAAATCAGCCACGGCTTCCCGCGAATTGCTTGTAGGTATAATAAGAAGGGCAACGAGCCAACTATCATTCCAATGGTTATAATTACGTCTATCGCCCAACTGTTGAAGTGACCGACAGAGGCATCCGATGTAGAAAAGCCCCCGGTTGCTATGGTGGTCATGGCATGGACGGTTGATTCCAGCGGGTTCATGCCGGCAATCCACAACGCAATTGCACACAATGCGGTAAGGGCAATAAAAATAATAACCAGTGCCGCAGAAATTTGTGCCGCGCGGGGCAGAACCTTTTCGCCGGTATCAAATGCTTCCACTTTAAAAAGCTGCATACCGCCAACACCCATCATCGGCATTACCGCAATAGCCATAACAATAATACCCAATCCGCCTAGCCACTGTAAAATACCGCGCCACAACAATATGCCCGGCGGTACGCTATCAAGCCCGGAAATAACGGTTGAGCCGGTGGTGGTTATGCCGCTCATGGATTCAAAAAATGCGTCGGTGAACGACATATTTAATTCGGAAAACATAAATGGAAGTGATGCGAATAGGGTAAGCGCCAGCCATGAAACGGTTGTCATGGCAAACGCCTGACGGACGTTAAGGTTTACCTTCTCCGATGAGCTGGTAAGGGTCAGCGAAACACCGACAAAAAGCGTCAGCCCGGCTGATACCGCAAACACCTGCCAGTCGGGGTTGCCTGCCACCGCATCTACCAGTGCGGGTATGCACATGGCGATAGCCAACGTTGCAAGCAAAACGCCGACAATCAGCAATACTGGACGGAAATCCATCAACCTTAATTGTTCCCTTAATTATCCCATTAATTATTCATGGGTAAATTTATTAAAGTAGGATTGTCACCCTAACAGGTTAAATTTTCCTTCTAAAAGGCGCAATAAGGCCGATTTTTGGGGGAAATGGCATAAAGGTGGATTTCGGCTGGGGCGGAAGGAAGCCTAAACCAGCTCATGGGCGGTGGATGATGGGCTCCTGACCATGGAAAGAAACTCACGCCGGGTCGCCGGATTATCGCGAAATGCACCTAGCATTTTTGAGGTAACCATTGTTACACCCGGTTTGTGTACCCCGCGACAGGTCATGCATTGGTGGGCCGCTTCAATTACAACGGCGACACCTTCTGGCTGCAAAACATCATTTATGGCGCTGGCTATTTGGGCTGTCATTTTTTCCTGTATCTGTAAACGCTGGGCGTATATTTCAACCGCCCGGGCAAGTTTGGAAATGCCGACAACCCGATTTTTAGGAAGATAGGCAATATGGGCTCTGCCGATTATGGGTGCCATGTGATGTTCGCAATGGGATTCAAAGCGAATATCTTTTAGCAGAACCATTTCGTCGTAGCCCTCGACCTCTTCAAAGGTGCGTTTGAGTATATCCTCCGGGTCGGCAAGGTAGCCCTTGAAGTATTCTTCATATGCCCTGACAACCCGGCTCGGGGTATCGAGCAATCCTTCGCGCTCAGGATCATCGCCGGCCCACTTAATAAGGGTACGAACGGCTTCTTCCGCCGTTTCGCGGCTCGGGCGCGCATCTTCAACAATGCTTATTTGGCTTATTGGTTTTGGGTCGCTCAATTTACCAACTCCCGCTGATAGGGGCTATCCAGTGAAAAAGCAGGAATCTCCACATCGAATACCTCGCCAGTGGTGGCTTCCATTGTATAGGTGCCAGACATAATGCCCGATGAGGTGCGAAGCGGTGTGCCGGATGTGTATTCAAACACGTTGCCGGGTTCAAGCAGCGGTTGTTCGCCGACGACACCTTGGCCGTTGACTTCGTGCCGGGTACCGTTGGCATCGGTGATGCACCAGTGACGCCTTCTTAAGCGAACCGTTTCAACACCGTTATTGGCGATGCTTACATGGTATGCCCATATATAGCGTGCTTCATCGGGGTCTGACTCGGCAGGCAGGAATTCCGGTTCAACCGTAACCGCGATAGCGCGGGTCGTTGCCGCATATTGGCCGCCGGTTTCGGAATAAATCTGGTTTTGCATATTTAATTGCTCCTAGGCATTCACCACAAGGCGTGAATGATCTTCCTTATATTTGGTGGCGAATAGGGGGATTGTCCAGTCTTTTTGGGCTGTTTTTTATATACTAGGACGAGCACGAAGCCCCGCCAAGTACGCAAAATTTGGCGCAATGCGGGTGATTTAGGGCTACCGGGCCAAGGGCACTTTTAAGTGATGGGCCCATATCGAACTTGCTGTCATAGGGCAATAATGTGCATGGAACCACTTGGGGGGAATTATCCCCTTTGCGTAAAACCACCATGCGCGAATTGGCGCACATCTGGGCATCGGGCCTGACGTTCAATATGCCCCAGCAAGCGGTTGTTATTTCCGGCACGTCCATTGTTTCATCCATTTCCGGAAAAAGCACCAGCCTGGCGGCGTCCGATGCATCAAGCTCAAGCCCAAGACGGTCAAACAGTTTTTGATATTCAGCACGGGTTGTAGACTCGTTTTCATCCCACATGGTGCGGCCGGCAACATCTACGTTAAAGTCGTTTTCAATTAGCCAGCCAAGACCGCGGATCATTGGGTCCCACGATCCGCTGCCACGTTCTAGCTCATGACGCGCCGACAGGTAATGATCAATGGAAACGCGTATTTTAAGCTTGCGGCCAAACTTTGCATTTATATTTTTTAATTCTTCGCGTTTTTGCCAAATTGGCTTCATGGCATTGCTAAGAACAATTGCGCTAAAACCTGAACGCAAAACCAATTCAAGCATTTGGGTAATATCCGGGTTCATAAAGGGCTCGCCCCCGGTAAAACCAATTTCATGTACGTTTATTTTTGCAGGCGTTTCAGATAATTTTATTTCATCAATAAAACCTTCAACATGGTCTAGCCTGATGTATGAAAGGTCATCTTTTTTAGGCCCCGATTCCATATAGCAGTTCGTGCATTCAATATTGCAAAGGCTTCCGGTATTAAACCAAACGGTTTCCAGCCGCGTGAGCGCGACCTCTGCCCGCGGCTCACCCTTGGCGGTGATTTTTGGATGTTGGAACTTTTCCGGGTTTAGAATATTCATTGCGGGTATTGCACCTGTTTTATTGCTTTATTTAATAATCTTTTTGGCAAACCACCATATTGCCATGGCACCAATTATCGAAACATAGCCATCAACCGCATAGTGCCAGCCAAGGTGTACCGAGCCAATAAAAATTATAAATACATAAATCCAGGCCGCAATTCCTAAGCGTTTGCTTATGGTTTGGGCCAGCAGGGCAACCAGCGCGACCTGTGCAATATGCAAAGAGGGCATGGCGGCAATGCCCTCGGCATCGCTTCGGGCGCCGCTATATCCATCCCACAGCATTGTCTGTAGGTCGATGGCAAACAGTGGGTAGCTATCATGAACTGTGTTGAGGCGGGCCATAAGATCAGCAAAGCTGGCCAGTGGCCCGACTGTCGCTTCATAGAAACAAGGCCCGGCAGAAGAAAACCCAACCGCGGCGATACTGCCAAGCAACACCCACATAAATATATGTGAAAAAATAAATCGCGTTCGTCGAACGGCATTGTTGTCCAGCAAAATTACGGCAAACAATGTTCCGTAAATAACGTAAAACCAGCTTATATAAAAAATATCGATGACAAGCGTCATCCACGGGCTGGAAAAAATGCTCCATGATATTTGCCATGGATCAAAACCAAAATGGAGCCACCTGTCCATTTCCATGAATGCCTTATCCCAATAGGCAAATGGTTGAAACGCCGGAATCCGCCCCTTGAATAATGAAAATGCATTGAGGAACGGCTGATAAATGACAACCATAATAAACAGTCGTATCCACGGCGCCGGTTTGCCCAGGCTGTCTCGTCCACCAACCAGCAATTGCTTGGTCAGGCTTTGGTCATTTTCGGGGCCGCTTGCATTTTTCCACAAAATCCATATGGCGGCACCTGTCAGTACCAATAGTATATTTGGAATAACGCGGTGGATTATGGTGGATGGAAAATAAAGGTATGAGCCAAAGCTGTTTGCAATCTCGCCATTGTTTAGCCATAGCGCGATCTCAACCGCGCATATATAAACCAACGCAAGAATTATAATGGGCCTGAGCTCGCGTGCAATTTGAACTATTTTTTCTTTTCCATCAATTTATAAGCGTGGAAGCTGTAAACCTTTAAACCGCCGCTATCGATTGCGCCAATCAACCGGGTCCAGTATGCGCATTCGTTAATTACATCATCGGCGATTGCCATAAGTTTTTTCTTGTTCATGGTATCTAAAAATTTCAGCCATCCCAGCAATACCCGCATACGATATAACTTGGTAATATCCGTATATGGACGAACATCAAGATTTAGCGTTCCCAGATATGATTGGGTTACCTCATAGGGCCACAGGTGCGGTTTGTGTGGCTCAGACGCCATCCATTTTTTAACTGCGTCATTGGGCGGTTCGGTATTTGGCAAAACAAGATCTGTATAAATAAGTTCACCATCGGTGCGAAGTGATGAGGCTACGCTGGCGAACAGCTCTTTCTTATGTTCAACCGAATAAAGGCTTTCCAGCGACATGGCAAAATCAAACGAGTTTGGTTTTAACTCAAGCGTTTCAAAATTAGCTTTTTTTACCGGTGCCCGTCGCTGCATGGCCGAAAGCACACATTTTTCTGCACCGATTTCAGCCAGCTCGGTATCTTGTTCATAGCCGGTAACCCAAACGCCGGTTTCTTCAACCAGTGACCTGCCAATGCCGCCAAGGCTTGCCCCCAATAATAAAAGACTGTGTTTTTCGGTTAGCGCCAGCAACGGAAGGTATTCTTTTAAGTATTCCTCGCCGCCCGGCGTTATGTAGCCGTCACCCCAAAGTTGCTCAACCATATTAAGACGTTTTTTGGGCCAGACTAGGCCAAGGTCTTCGTCACCGTCTTCTTCGCCTTTTTCATCTTCCGCCCCCTCGCCCAAGCCTTCATCATCTTCGGGGGCGCTGTCAATTTCATCGAGCCAGTGGGTCTGGCCGGACTGGTCATCTTTTTTGCCTGAAAACGGATTTAATGCACGCCACAGCCATGCAAAAAAACGAAGGGTTATTGAGCGCTCATAGATTGACTGGTTGGGCCCATCGTTCCCAACTGCTTCCACCCCAAGTTTAGTATTGTTATCCAAATGGCCATCCAGGTATTAAATTAATGTTTGCGTAATTTAAGTATTTGGCCGCCCCGGTATGTAATTTAAACGTATATTATAACAAAAAAGTAGCCATATAGCCGTCTACTATGCCTATATTCTGAATAATGAACCTCTTTAGCGCAAGCTATCAGGTATATATTGATACGGTATTAAACAAGGCAGGAAGTTAATAAATAGGGCGCCTCGGGCGTTTGCCGGTCAAATCAATTTTGGAAATTTTTTATTGGGTAATTTATGGGTACAAATATAAAGGAAACCGTCATTGGCGCGCTTTTCCAACCGGTGTCTTTGCAGGGACAGGCGGAAATAAATACATTTCGCGTGGTGCCATCGCAAACAACCGCTGACGGTACGGTCAGATTGGGCCATGAAATTATCCCCTATGCCGGCGATTTGGTTAAAACTGCTAAAATCAATGCGGCGGTGCTTGATGTGGCATTTTCAGAGCTTACGCGGGCGGCAGGTGATGGAAAAAAACTAAGATTAATTATTCCCGTTAATTCCTATTCGGTTGCCGGTAACGAAGGCGCAACCTTGATGGTTAGCGCCATAAAAAAACTGCCAAAGGAATTGCGCCCTAATATAATTGTGGAACTATTTGATTTTCCCGAAAACGTGACCATGAATGTTGTGGAAGACAACATTGTG
>DAOWFT010000040.1 GCA_030637845.1 Thalassospiraceae bacterium | reverse complement strand
GTATGGTGCGTTTTTTGAAATATTAAAAAACAACCCATTGATGAGTGAAAGTAAATATTTCGGCTATGACATTTCAATGGAAATGATAGACGCCGCCCGCATTCGCAACCATGACAACCGTGCAAATTTTATTCATAGCGCACGCGCATCAGAAATAGCTGATTATTCCTTTGCCTCGGGCACGTTTAATATGTTCTTGGGGGCTGAGCAGAATTTATGGCGTAATTATGTTCGCTCTAGCATTCGTCTATTATGGCAAAATACCAAAAAGGGTTTGGCATTTAATATGCTTGATGCCAATTCAGGGTCAAAATTAACCGACCTTTATTACGCCGATATGGACGATGTGGTTGAATATGCAAAAACATTAACGCCTAATGTTGAAATCATGACCGACTATCCGCTTGATGAGTGGACAGTATTCATGCGTCGTTAAAAAATATTTGATATTGGGGTTATTTGCCCGGCGCAATGGTCAGAAGCTCGGTTTCAAGTCTTTCAGAAACAAAACTTTCATCCGGCAGGGCAATAAACTTTCTTATTTGCGATTCAATTTCTGAATATACGCGCCTTGTTTCAAAGCGTTTTACCATATCGGCCCCTTGGGCGGCAGCCGGGTCGTCAAAGCTCCAATGTTGCTGTACCGGGGTCGAATACCACACCGGACAAGTTTCATTTGCCGCATTATCGCAAACCGTTATCACCACATCAAGATGCGGTGCGCGTGCATTAACAAATTCATTCCAGCTTTTAGACCTAAGACCCTCGGTTGGAATGCCAATCTCGCTCAGGGTTTCCAATACAAACGGGTTAACCTTCCCGGTGGGGTTACTACCGGCACTAAACGCCTCAAACCGGCCTTGCCCATAATAATTCAATAATGCTTCTGCCATTATTGAACGAGCAGAATTTCCCGTGCACAGGAAAAGAACTTTTAGCGGTGAATTTTCCATTTTTTTCCGTCATAAAAAACGATAGGTAAAAAATCAAGCGTTGGTTTCAACATCAACGCCAAGTGCTGCTTGGGCCGCCGCAAGTCTGGCTATGGGTACACGGTAAGGCGAGCACGAAACGTAGTCCAGACCGATTTTATGACAAAAGCGAATTGAGCTCGGGTCGCCGCCATGTTCACCGCATATACCAATATGTAAATGGCTGTTTTCTGCACGGCCACGCTCGGTTCCAATTTTTATAAGCTCGCCGACGTATTTGATGTCCAGCGTTACAAAAGGATCGTTTTCAATTACACCCTTCTCACGGTAGATACCTATAAACTTGCCCGAATCGTCACGCGATAAACCATAGGTTGTTTGCGTAAGATCGTTTGTTCCAAAACTGAAAAAATCTGCTTCCTTTGCGATTTCTCCGGCGGCAAGGGCCGCACGGGGAAGCTCGATCATTGTTCCGACAAGATATTTAACCTTTACCCCGGTCTCAGCCATTACTTCTTTAGCTATTTTATCGACAAGAATTTTAAGGATGGAAAATTCATTTTTCGTGGCAACAAGGGGTATCATTATTTCAGGGGCCACCTTGACCTTTTCTTTTACCAATTCGCATACGGCCTCAAAAATGGCACGGGTCTGCATCTCATATATTTCGGGGTATGTAATGCCAAGACGGCATCCACGATGGCCTAGCATGGGATTGAATTCATGTAATTGAACTATACGAGCCTCGATTTCTTCTTCTTTTACGCCCAAATCATTTGCAACCGCCTGAATATCAACCTTGCGCGTTGGTAAAAATTCATGCAGTGGCGGGTCGAGCAAGCGCACGGTTACTGGCAAGCCTTCCATTATGCGAAACAATTTAACGAAGTCTTGTTTTTGATGGGGGAGAAGTTTTTCCAACGCAGTGCGTCTGGATTGCTCACTATCAGCAAGTATCATTTCACGCATATGCATAATGCGTGATGGTTCAAAAAACATATGTTCGGTTCGACAAAGGCCGATACCTTCGGCACCAAAATTACGCGCAACCGCTGCGTCTTTTGGTGTTTCGGCGTTGGCGCGTATTTTTAATTTGCGTACTTCATCGGCCCATTTCATTAGCTTGGAAAAATCACCACCTAGTTCTGGGTCAACCGTTGGCACCACCCCTTTTATTATTCGCCCGCTGGCGCCATCAATGGTAACCATGTCGCCCTCGCCCATGGTCAGGCCAAGGGCGGATAATGTTTTTTTCTTAACGTCAATACGAACACCGCCGGCGCCCGATACGCATGGCTTACCCATACCGCGTGCGACCACGGCGGCGTGGCTGGTCATTCCGCCACGGGTGGTGATTATGCCTTCGGCTACGTGCATGCCGCCGATATCTTCCGGGCTGGTTTCAATGCGGGCCAGCATTACCTTTTCACCACGGGCCACCCATTCTTCGGCATCGCCAGAGGTAAAAACCAACCGCCCCGAAGCGGCCCCGGGTGATGCCGGAAGGCCATTGCCAATTATTTCGCATTCGGCATCGGGGTCGAGCATCGGATGCAATAATTGATTAATCTGTTCTGGTTCAACCCGGCGAATTGCCTCGGTCTGGTCAATAAGACCTTCTTCTTTCATATCAACCGCAATTTTTAACGCGGCCTTGGCGGTGCGCTTCGCCCCGCGGGTTTGCAGCATCCACAATTTGCCTTGCTGAACGGTAAATTCCATATCTTGCATATCGCAAAAATGTTTTTCCAAAATTTCGCGTATTTCCAACAGCTGGGCATAAACATCGGGCATTGCCTCTTCCAATGCTGGAAGGTGGCTGGCCGAAGCTTTCTTTTCCTCAATCGTTAGCGGTTGCGGGGTGCGAATGCCTGCAACAACGTCTTCGCCTTGGGCATTTATTAGGTACTCACCATAATATTGGGATTCCCCGGTTGATGGATTACGGGTAAAGCAAACCCCGGTGGCAGATGTTTCGCCCATGTTGCCAAACACCATCGCCTGCACGTTAACCGCCGTACCCCAGCTTTTAGGAATATTGTGAAGCTTGCGATAGGTAACCGCGCGGCGGTTCATCCAGCTGTTAAATACCGCGCTAATTGCGCCCCATAATTGCTCCATCGGGTCTTGTGGAAATGGATTTCCCGATTGAGTTTCAGCAACCCCAAGATATTTTGGAATAAGATTTTTCCAATCATCGGCCGATAGCTCGGTATCAAGGCGATAATTATTTTCCATCTTGAAATCTTCTAAGATGTCTTCAAAAAAATGATGAGCAACTCCCATAACAACATCGCCGTACATTTGGATAAAGCGGCGATAGCTATCATAGGCGAAACGCTCATCACCGCTGTCTGCCGCCAACGCCAAAACAGTTTCACAGTTAAGCCCTAGGTTAAGGACGGTGTCCATCATGCCGGGCATTGATGCCTTGCCGCCAGAACGAATGGAAAGCAAAAGTATATGGCCATCGGCACTGGGCTTGCCAAAACCTGCGCTCATGGCGCCTTCGAGCGTCTTAATGCGCTTGGCTACGTCTTTTTCCAACGACGTAGGATAGGTGGAATTATTTTCGGTGAAATAGGTGCAGACATCGGTGGTGATTGTAAAACCGGGCGGAACCGGAATGTCGAGCGAGCACATCTCGGCCAAGTTGGCACCCTTGCCACCCAGCAACGCCTTCATGTCGGCGCGACCATCGGCATCATTGCCGCCAAATGCATAGACTAGCTTTTCGCCCAGCTTTGCCATTTTGCTTAAACGCCCTTATCCCTCAATTTTGGAAAAGTCAGCTATTTCATCCATGGTCGACACAATCGTAGATAATAACCTTAGGCGGTTTTCTCTCAATTTTTTATCATCGGCATTAACGGTAACACTATCAAAAAACTTATCAACCACACCGCGCAATTTGGCAAGGTGGGCCATGGCGTCTTCGAATTTTTCCCCATCAATTAACGGGGCCGTGTTGTTTTTTATGTCAGAAAGCGCGCTAAACAATGCTTTTTCTTCTCCCTGCTCAAGGGCGAGCGCATCGGCATCACCCCGGTGGGACGCGCCATCTTTCTTTTCTTCGATTTTCAAAATATTTGCCGCCCGCTTGTGCGCCGCCAACAGGTTTGCCCCATCGTCGGTTTTAACAAAGGCCGACAGGGCATCAACCCGGGCCAACAGGCGAACAAGGTCGTCTTCGTCGCCCTTTGATACCACCGCATCAATTAGGTCGTGGCGCACGCCTTCTGATTTTAAATGAACTTTCAGGCGGTCGGTGATAAATGAAAGCAGATCGGCTGCTTCTTTTTTGCCACCTGCTATTTCAAACACCTTTAACAAATTCATTCTAATATTATTTTCAACAATCAGGCGGATTACGCCCAGCGCGGCGCGCCTTAGGGCGAACGGGTCTTTCGACCCGGTTGGTTTTTCATCGATTGCCCAAAAACCCACCAGGGTATCAATTTTATCGGCCATTGCCACCGCCACCGAAACAGGTGCGGTTGGGCAATTATCAGACGGCCCCAATGGCGAATAATGATCGCGCACCGCGTTTGCCACATCTGCACTTTCACCATCGGCCAAGGCATAATAGCGCCCCATGATGCCTTGTAATTCAGGTAATTCACCGACCATGCCCGTAACCAAATCGCATTTGGCCAAACGCGCGGCTGAACGCACGGCGTTTTTATCGGCCCCTTCAATATATTCTGAAAGCGAGGCGGCCAATGCCTGGACGCGGTCAATTTTTTCGTCCAGCGTGCCCAGTTTGGCGTGAAAGGTTATGTCTTTTAATGCGGGCGCACGGTCGCCCAATTTAATTTTACGGTCGCTATCCCAAAAGAATTTAGCATCCGACAGGCGGGCGCGAAGAACCCGTTCGTTCCCGGCGATTATGGCCTTGCCCCCATCGGGTGCCACCTGATTAGCAACCACAATAAATTTAGGTGCCAACGTGCCATCGGAATTAAGGGTGGAAAAAAATTTCTGATGTAGTTTCATGGTCGCCGACAGAACCTCGGGCGGTAATTCCATGAACTCAGGCGCAATATCGCCCATCAATACCACCGGCCATTCAACCAGCCCGGTGACTTCGGCTGACAATCCATCATCGGGTTTTAATGTAAGCCCGGATTGTTTGGTCAGCTTTTCCGCTTGGGCCAATATTTCAGCCCGGCGCTCAGCGCCCGATAGCATTACGTTGGCATTGGCGAGCTTGGCGCGATAATCGGCGAAGTCTTTTACTTCTATTTCACCGGAAGAAAGGAAACGGTGGCCGAATGTTTTGTTGCTTGCCTCAACACCTTCAAATCTTGCTTTGACTGCGTCGCCTTCAAACAATGCCAATATATTATGCATGGGCCTGACCCAGCGTTTTTCATTTTCGCCCCAGCGCATGGACTTTGGCCACGATAAAGTAATGATTGCATCTGAGATAACTACCTCGCATGCTAGTTTTAATGTCATCCCCTTCTTTTCCGTCACCAGAAAATATGTGGGTTTGCCCTTTGCCTCGCGGATTTCGCATTCATCCACGCTTTTAAGACCTGCTGATTTTAAAAATCCATTTATGGCCTGCTCCGGTGCGGCCACCGCTGGGCCTTTTTTTTCTTCCGCCTTATCAGGGGTTACTTCGGGCAGGCCATCAATAACCAGCGTCAATCGACGGGGGCCGGCAAATGCTTCGGCTTTGGAAAACTTTATGTCTTGTTTCGTAAGGGCATCAGTAACCAGACGCTTAAGATCATCAGCGGCGCGGGCCTGCATCCGCGCGGGGATTTCTTCGGAAAATAATTCTAATAATAGCTCGGCCATTATTTAACATCTCCGGCTACCCATGCCTTACAGCATTCGGTTGAAAGTTTACGAACCTTGGCAATATATGCCTGCCTTTCGGTAACGCTAATCACGCCCCGGGCATCGAGCAGGTTAAAAATATGGCTGGCCTGAACACATTGTTCATAGGCCGGCAAAGCCAACGGTTTGTCGGATGCCAATAATTGACCGCACTGTTTTTCTGCGTCTTTGAAATGCTGAACTAAAATATCGGTATCGGCGTGTTCAAAATTAAATGCCGATTGTTCAATTTCGTTTCTTTTATATATGTCGCCGTAGGTAACGCCGCCTTCATTTGCGGGTAGCCCATTCCAGTCGAGATCGAAAACATTTTCCACGCCTTGGATATACATGGCGAGGCGTTCCAGCCCGTAGGTTAATTCAACCGCCACCGGGGCGCATTCAATGCCGCCCACTTGTTGAAAATATGTAAACTGCGAAACCTCCATCCCGTCACACCAGACTTCCCAGCCAAGGCCCCATGCGCCAAGGGTCGGGCTTTCCCAATCGTCCTCGACAAAACGAATGTCATGGTTGGCGGTATCGATACCCAATGCGCGTAAGCTATCAAGGTAAAGGTCTTGTGAATTTTCCGGTGATGGTTTCAGCATTACCTGAAACTGATAATAATGT
>DAOWFT010000169.1 GCA_030637845.1 Thalassospiraceae bacterium | reverse complement strand
CCTTTGCAGGGTGGTGATGGTTTCATTTACCGCCCAGGCGGAAGCAAAGGGGCCGAAATAATCCCCCTTGGCCCCATGGGCGCCCCGGTGTTTTATCACCCGGGCGAATTGGTGGCCGGTTTCAACCAGTATTTCCGGAAACGATTTATCGTCACGGAGCAAAATATTGTAACGCGGGCTTAGTTTCTTGATCAGGTTTGCTTCAAGCAGCAAGGCTTCCGCTTCGGTGTGGGTGGTGACAAATTCCATGTCATGGGTCTCGGCAACCATGCGCTGTATGCGCGGGCTTAATTTGCCCGGGCGGGTATAGCTCAGAACCCTTTTTTTCAGGTTCTTGGCCTTGCCCACATATAAAACCTTTGGCAAAACCTGGTCATCACCACGGCCCAGCATGCGGTAAACCCCGGGCGCACCAGGCAGGTTCTGGGCCAGAGCCGCTATCAGCTCTTGCCCGGCCTCTTGCCTAGCCTCTGGCCCAGCCTCTTGGATGTCCTTGCGGGCCCTCTTGGGTGCCTTGCTGTCTGTCTTGTCGCTCATGTTGGCTTGCTCGCCTTGGGTAGAAAAAATTTGCCTTCAGTAGGGTATTGTTAACTATCCACTGAACTTGTGGATAAAGATGTTGATAATTGGGCCTCTAACAATATCTACCCATGCACGGCTTGGAATCCTACAAAATGCACAAAAAATGGGCATCAATACAACTTAATGAAAACATTGCATAAAATTGATACTATTGCTCGTTACAGATTCGTAACGGGTAATATTCAAATAATTACCACTGAAAAGTAATGAACGTAGGTACCTGTGTAAAACTATCCATCAGGGCGCAGACGGGCGGTAGTTTCTTGTAAAAACAACAGGTTCCAGCGGATTCCTGAAATTATACTTCCGGATTAAATCGCTCTATTTCCACCCCGACACTAGAGACATCATCAAATACATCCAGCTTTTCGACCCGCACCAAAACCGAACGGACCATGTCGGCGGCAAGGCAAACCGATGATATTTCTTCGGCCATGGTCTCCACCAGATTTATATGGCGGCCCTGACAGACCTCCCTGACGGCGGTGGTTATTTTTTCATAACAGACCACATTGTCCAGATCGTCGACCAAATCCCTGTCGCCCTCAAAAACTGCCAGATCCAGATTGATCCGCACCCTTTGGGCAGCCGCACGCTCGTGATCATGAACGCCGATTGATGCCATCAATTCAAGGTCGCGAACAAAAACGTGCCTGATGCCGGAACGGGCATCGGCTATGGATGGGGTCGGCACCAGCTTTACTTTGGGTCTGGACATTTTTTAGTTTGCTCCATTAATGAGAGAGTGGTTCTGTTTATTTATCTAATTACCTATCTAACCGCTGGCCCACAAGCATTATTCGCGTGCTTTGCTTTCCCCTGATTCCTGGGCCCAGCCCAGATGCTGACCGCCATCAATGGCTATCATCTGGCCGGTCATGGATGGAGCATGAATAATAAAACGAACCGTGTCGGCAATTTCATCGGGCATGATTTTGCGTCTGAGAGGTGTTTCCGCCCACTGGCGAGCAAAATCTTCGTTGGTTTGTCTGATATTTTGTAAGGTCGGGCCGGGACCGATACCGTTGACCCTTATCCCCGGCGCCAAGGCCAAGGCCAAGGTCTGGGTCAGGGTCCAAAGGGCGGATTTGCTAAGGGTATAGGTCATGAAATGGGGTGTCAGGCTCCACACCCGCTGATCAAGAATATTAATTATATTGCCTTCCAGGCCGTCCGGTATCTGGCGGCAAAACTCCTGCGACAAAACAAATGGCGCGCGGAGATTTACATCCATATGCAAATCCCACCCTTCCCGGGTGGCGTCTGTAATGTTGTCATTTTCAAATAGTGAGGCGTTGTTTATTAGCACCGTAAGCGGGCCCAGCGCATCGGCAACCGCCGGGATAATGGATTTTACATCCTCTTCATTAGCGAGGTCGGCCTTGATCGCAACGGCGTGGCCACCGGAATCAATAATGTTTTCCGTCAATTCGGCGGCGGCGGCTTCAGAATTATTATAATGAACGGCAACGCCGTATCCGTTTGCCGCCAGATCAAGGGCGATGGCGCGACCTATACGGTGCGCGGCACCGGTAACAAGAACATTAGGCTGAGCAGGTTTATTCATGGGGCAAGAATGAGCGAAGCTGGCGTTTGATGCAAGCTTCAAGGAATCCATTGATAAAGGTTGGATACCCCATATGCCTGCAATGCCACGTAGCCACCATAGGTGCCCAATAACAAGACACCTTCACGTCGACGAAAGCGTTTACCCAGCACAAGATAGGAAAAAAGCATGATGGTCGCCGCCAGCATCACCCATAAATCAAATCGTTGTATTTGTTCAGGAACGTCAAGCGGATGAACCGCAGCTACGCCGCCTGCTACAAAAAGCAAATTAAACAGGTTGGAACCAACAATATTGCCAACCGCCACATCCGTGTGGCCCCTGATTGCCGCAACAACCGATGCCGCAAGTTCGGGCAGTGATGTGCCAAAGGCAATTATGGTCAGGCCGATTACTTCTTCCGATACGCCAAGATTGCGGGCGATTTCGGTGCCGCTTTCAACCAACAGGTCGGCACCATAAATAACGCCGACAAGACCAAATATCAAAAACCCCCATGCCATCCAGATATTTATTTCTATGTCTTTGAGCTCTTCGGTTTCGCGTTCATGCAATTTTGCGCTGGCAGAGCCGTTTTGGCGTTCGCGAACATATGCACGAATAAAATAGATAACCAATGCCACGACCATTGCCGCCCCAATTGTCGAGCCAATATGACCAAGAAGCGAAATCCATACAAAAAAGACCGACGCCGACAGCAGCATAATGCCATCACGCAATATGGCCTTGGGATCAACCACAACCGGGGCAATCAGGCAAGTTGCGCCCAGTATCAGTAAAATGTTTGCGGTGTTTGAACCAACAATATTGCCAAGGGCCATGCCCGGTGTTCCGGCCAAAGCGGCATTCATGCTAACAACCATTTCCGGCGCCGATGTTCCAAAGGCCACAACGGTCATGCCAATTAATAGCGCCGAAAGGCCAAGCCGGGTTGCAACTTGAACCGCGCCGCGCACCATTATTTCTGCGCCGCCGAGCAATAAAATACAGCCGATTAATAGTTGCAGGTAAGTCATTTATTATCTCTTGTTATAATATGTGAAAATTCGGCGACGATTTTATTGTACAGCTCACGCTTAAACGGAACGATAAGATCGGAAAGGCTGTTAATCTCTGCCCACTTCCATTCTGAAAATTCAGGATGATGATGTGCGTCCAGAATTATGTCGCTATCTTTACCGACAAAGCGCATGGCGTACCATTTTTGTTTTTGCCCCCGATACTTGCCATTCCATACTTTTGAACGAATATTATTTGGTATCTCATAGGTCAGCCAACTGCTTGATTTTGCAATTATTTCACACTTGGCAGTTCCGATTTCCTCTTCTACTTCGCGAAAAACTGCCACGTCCGGGTCTTCGCCTTCGTCGATACCGCCTTGCGGCATCTGCCACGCCTCCCCCGGAGTATCGATGCGTTTGGCGACAAAAACATTATTATCGTTGTTCAATATCATGGCCCCGACACCAAGACGGTAGGGAAGACTGCTGGTTGAATTGCTGGCGGTGCTCATTGGCTACGGTTTCTATCTGATAAGCTGTTTGTTGGCCAACGCAGATACCGGAACAAGGTCGATGCCCTTGTCGGGTAGCGTTTTAATCCATGCGCTTAAGCGTGCAAGTGACACCGGAGAGTTTGAAATTCTAGCGATTGCAAGCGACCTGCTTGTTGCAAGTTTTTCAAACTCGGCTAATTTTAAATCTATTTCCGCGCCTTCGAGTTTTCTATCCAGATCAATTTCTACGGCTGCCCAGGTTACCTTTTCCTTGAACGCGATACGCGGGGCAAGGCTAGCTGGTGTGTATCCACCATCAACGAACATTATACCGCGATCTTTTATTGCTTTTAACATGAACGACATTTGCTCACTATTGGTTGTGAACTTTGATCCGGCAACACCCATCAAGCCAAAAAATCCCGATGTCCGACTCATTACCCATTCCATTTGATTTACGTTTTCTTCCGGGGCGTTCAGAACCCGCAAAGTACCCGGGCCCGGGTCTTCAAACGGAAAAGTCGCAGATTCCAACGGTAGGGTCAGTAAAACCTCGTGCCCAACTTCGCGGGCGCGTTCCGTCCAATAGCCTACGCCGCGAGCGTATGAATCAATTGCCAGACTTATTTCCGGAGGTAGGTTATTTATGGAAGCATCGGTGGCGGCGCGAGAAAGGCCAAGACCGGAAACTATTACCGCAACCCGTGGATTGTCAGATTTTTTGCCGTCATAGGGACGTGAATATTCGCTAAACGGGGTTTCGCCCTTTTTCGATATTTTGGGAAGAATTCCCATATCGGTTTCTTCTACCATTTCATAGTTGGGTGCGGCCTTTAAGGGAGTCCCCTTGGGCGCCGGGGAAAGAGCTGCAAACGCATCCTTTGTGGTTGCCGGAACAACCACGCCGGTTCCGGGGGCAGCATTGCCGGCAGCCGCCAGTTCATTTAGTGATTTTCCCGTACTAGATCCTTGGCCGCCACCTACACCAGGGGCGGTCAATGGCGCGCGGCCCAAGGCCTGATCCAGCGCCAATGTTTCAGCCTCAAGGTTTTCCAGATTTTCAACAACCAATGGAACCCGGGGGTCGGGCCCGGAGTCATTTTCGGCTGGGGCCATGATAAGCCACGTTATAATTCCTAAAATAGCAGCAGCACCTGCCCCGCCGCCGCCAAACATAATG
>DAOWFT010000083.1 GCA_030637845.1 Thalassospiraceae bacterium | reverse complement strand
TGGGCGGCCTTAATGCCGGAAATTTCCACCCTATTTTTTGTGGCTTTGGGCAGCGAGCAGGGATCGGTTGCGACAACGACATTTGCCCCTGCTTTTTTTAGACGGTCTTTTATCCAAATCGGTGCGCTTTCGGCTGCGATTCTTGTTTTTTCACCGGTTTTGCCAAGGCGGTCAAGCTCCCGACCAAGGAAAGAAATATCAAGAACCTCAACATTCTTGCCCATATGATTTTTTACCTCAATGCTAATTCGTGCTGGGTCAACGAACAGCTTGGCCGATGCATCATTGTAAATAATGGCAAAGCCCAATACCAACGGCGTAAACGGCACATCATCGGCGCGAATATTAAAAAGCCATGAAATGCTATCGCCGGTAGAAAGAACCTGCGCCTTGGCCCCCGCTTCATTGATGGTACTGGCTATTATTTTACGCTTGGCAAAACTTTCAAGCCCTGAATAATTTTCACCCTGAGCATTAATCATAGATGATGAATTTTCCGGACGTTCTGGCCACAGCGCATCTATGGGGTTTTCTTCTAGTGCAATTAATTCTCCGCCGCCTTTATCAGTTGCGGCCTGCAAGGCGCTTAACTGTGATGAGGTAAAATGCCATGCATCAAAACATATTTTTTCACCGGGTTTTATATGTTGACGCAACCACTTTGCCGGAGGATTTTTAGTCAGATGACATATTTCAAAAATATTTTTATCAACTTCGTCCCGTGATTGAATGGTGTAACGCCCATCAACAAATAGCGCCGCGCTATCTTGTAAAATAATTGCAAAACCGGCTGAGCCGCTAAAGCCGGTCAAGCGTAAAAGCCTTTCCTCGCCCGGAGGCAGGTATTCAGACTGATGAGCCCCTGTGTGGGGAACAATCATTCCACCAATGCCAAGATCGGCTAATTTTTGCCGCAAGGCTGCATGCAGGTTGGGATCGAATGTCTGGTCGGGTGAATTATTGTCCACCTTTGGAGGCTCCTCAGTTTTTTGGCTATACCGTGCTTTGCCATAATGACTATAGCGGGTTTTTAAATTCAGCCACAACCGGGGCATGATAAGATTCGGGCGCGTCTTCTACCGCAGCCGGGCTGCCGACCTCATCGCCCAGCGCTTCATTATGTATTTCTGCCTTTATGAACCAAGACATCAAATCGTTTGATACAAGGATATGGTCAAACATTTGTTGTCGTCCGCGATGGATAATTGAAAACCGTTGCGATTGGGGCATGCTTCTTTCCATCGCCACCAACATTCGTGCGGCAAATTCTCCGCTTCCGGTGTCGTCTTCGTCGCCACGAATAATTCGCACCGGTGCTTCGTGGTCATCTGCGTTGAAATCACCGGCAACACAGACAAGCGCATGGGGGTTGCTATCAAATATTTCGTCGATTAAAAAACGAACCTCTAATGCCTGACCCGATTGTTTAACCGCTGCGATGAAATAACCTTCTGCCCATCCCGGCATGCTTTTCCATGATTTACTATTTATCTTTTGTCCGGGAATGAACGCCGCCCGTGGCGCGCGCAGATGAACATTAATTACATGTAGTGGTTTTTTTCCTCCCACATCCAGATTAGTCATCAGAACCGGACGCTCCCAGCCAATTGCAACCGGGGCTTGTTCACGGGGTATTGCGGTTACGGACTGGTAAAGTGGTGGGTCCATGCGCGTGTGACATACTTCTTCAAAGCCAGATATGGGAAACCTTGAAAGGGTAACAAGATTGTGTCGGTCACGTGCGCCCTTGCCCGACGGGCTTTGGCTGTGAACGCGGTTAAAATCCGCATAAGGCGTTCCTTCAAGAACCTCATCAAGTACGCGCAGCGAACGGGTTCCGTCAGCTTCGTTTTGGCCGTTTACTTCTTGTAGGCACAAAACATCGGCGCGCAGGCGTATAAGTTGCGGACGCAATATTTCGATGCGCTGTTCAACCGCAACCCGGCCCCGTGGCGGCGCATCACGGCTTTCAAGGTTAAACGATGCAATACGTATGTCAGGCTGTGATCCAGATTGCGACATGGGCGATAGTCCCATCAAAAGCTAATTCAATACACGCTCGGCCGGGATTGTGATGGTTACCGTGGTTCCGACCTCAACCTCGCTCTTGATATCTAGTGTACCAGAATGTAGCTCAATAAAGTTTTTTGTTAATGGCAAGCCCAGGCCGGTACCTTCGTATTTGCGGGCCAGCCGACTGTCGACCTGGCCAAAGGGGGTAAGGGCGGTTTTGATATCTTCTGGTTTCATGCCTATTCCGCTGTCAATAATCCTAATCAGCAATTCACCGTTTTTGCCTTTGGCGGCGCTAATGGTGACCTTCCCACCTTCGGGTGTGAATTTGACCGCATTGGAAAGAATATTAATCACCGCCTGTTTCATGCGTTGGGAATCGACGTTGATATCAGGGAGATTTTTACCGATTTTTTTGGTGAGCTTTATATTGCCGGCCCTTGCGCGCTCGTTGATGAGGCGTATTGAAAGATTAATAAGCTCAGAAACTTTTACTCTTTCCGGCGCAATTTCCATGTTTCCGGTTTCTACGCGCGAAACGTCCAGAATATCGTTGATAACGCCAAGTAGATGTTTGCCGGAATCGCTGATATTTCCGATATATTCTTTGTAGCGAGTATCAAGCTTTCCAAACAGACCAGATATCATTACATCGGAAAAACCGATAATGGCGTTTAGTGGCGTTCGTAGTTCGTGGCTCATATTGGCCAGAAACTCGGTTTTTACCCTGTTTGCGACTTCGGCTCGTTCTTTGGCTGCAATAATTTCATGTTCAGATTCAATTCGTGCGGTAATGTCACCGATTGAGCCAGACATACGATAAACCCATCCCGCTTTATCGCGCAGACCCAAACCATTAATGCTGACCCAGCATATATTATTGTTTTTATCCAGCAATCGGCACTCAACATTAAACGAAGGCGTATCACCTTTGAGATGGCCAATAAGCGCGGCGTCATAAATTTCTCTGTCTTCCTTGAATATTTGCCTTCGCCATGTGCGAAATTTTACTCGCTCGCTTTTTATGCCAATCAGATCGCGTATTTTTTTCGACATATAGACTTCGTCTGTTTTGGAATTCCAATCCCAAATACCTTCGCCGGAACCTGCAATAGCCAGCGCCAACCGCTCCTGACTTTCACGCAAGGCTTCTTCGTCTTTTTTTCTATCTGTTATGTCGCGTACAACGCCGATAAAAAATGTTTTACCATCTCGTTTAAGCTCGGAAACGGCAAGATCCATTGGAAATGTCTCACCATTTTTGCGTCGCCCCATAACTTCGCGGCCCATTCCAATAATATTTTTTTTGCCGGTATCGGAATATTTAGAAAGATATTCATCGTGCTCGGATGAGTATGGCTCCGGCATCAGGGCGTCGATGTTTTTGCCTGTTACTTCATGTGCCAGATATCCGAAAATACGTTCGGCGGATTTGTTAAACGATTGCACTATTCCTTTGGAATTGATGGTGATGATTCCATCAATAACCGTATCCATAACACCGCGTAAATGGTCGTCTCGTGTAATCAGGGCTTCAACACCGCGCTTTCTTTCCGATGTATCGCGGGCAACCAGCATAACCGTTTTTATTGCATCCCTGGATAAAGGCATAGCGGCCAGTTCGGCATCTATTACAATACCGTCTTTACGGACAAGCCGAATTGGCATCCAGGTTTCGTCAAGCAGTGCCCGTAATTCGTTTTGAATGATGTCCTTAAAATCATCGTGAACGTAATTATAAAAATATTGGCCAAGCAGTTCATCGGAGGTATCAACACCAAGCACCTCGGCCCCAGCAGAATTCATAAGCGTTATAACGCCATCTGAAATTACACAGGTAAGATCAGGCGCAAGTTCAACCAGTTTGCGATACCGGGTTTCGGCATCAAGCAAAGATGATTCCATATTTTTTTCGCTGGTAATATCCGTATGCAGGCAGAGAATGTTTCCGCTATCGGTTTTGTGTTCGTTAATCCGCCACCATTTTCCGCCACGGTATATTTCTTTGGCCTCGCTTTTGGGTGAAAGCCGTTCCTCAAGTTTTTCACGCACCCATTTTTCGGTGCTTGCTTCATCATCAATGAAGTCCAATCTGCTTGCCGTTTCGGTGAGTATATCTTTAAGGTTGGCACCGGGTTCGATCATGCCCTTTATTTCAGGATATAGGGCAATATATGCGTCGCTGGCACCGATTATTTTTCCGTGCTTGTCATAAATAACGAACGCTTCACCAGAGGCAGCCTTATTTTCTGATTGGACATCGGTTTTTATTCCGCCGTCACTATTCGGGCGCTTAGGCATGGTTACGCCGCGCCTCGATTGTTTGGACTTGTCCGCACTAACGCTTTTGACAATTATTGGCTTTTTCTGGTTGGGCATGGGTGCCCGTTCCTTTAAAAAACTGGTTTAAGCAAGCCAAGGAGAATTGCAGCACCCCCCAGCGCCGTTATTAAATTAACCCTAGTGTTTTAGCAGTAAATTCAGGCTTGTTTCAACCGAACAGTAACTTGGTACAACCTATAACTGTATGTTTTTAGTAACCTTATTACTGTTTTACGGGTTTTTCAGCCGCCAGAACACGGCCCAAGTAATCGGAAATCTCCTGGTCATCCCATTCGAGTGTGCCAGATATGCTTCCCAAAATTGACCCATCTGCTTTTATCAGAACCGTGGTGGGCAGGCCCTTAACCCCCATAAGTTTGGAAACAACGCCTTTTTCATCAAAATAAATATCAAGGTTTTTGATGCCTGTTTTGGTGTAAAAAGCCGGAACCTTTTCGAGCGCGCGCCTATCCACCGAAAGCGCCATAACCTTTATTTCGCTTCCGTCTAATTTACCAGCAAGTCGGTCAAGGGACGGCATTTCCTTGACACAGGGAACGCACCACGTGGCCCAGAAATTGACAATCAGGCCGCTGCCCTTGAAACCCCTAAGGGTTAGCCCTTTTTCAGATGCGTCGAAAAACGGGGTGGAAAAAGCATCAGCATCCACTTGGGCGGCCATAATCCTGCCCTTGAGCATTTCTGGCGGGGCAAGCGCCCCGGTTAGCTGAGCAGGTTTCAACGTGCGTGCGGCGGTTATGTCGGCCATGGAGCTATAAGCCGAGGGAGCTTCTGGGCTTGAAAGATTGGTGGATATAACCACAATAGCCATGACGGCGACCATCGCCGCAACTATCAGTGCGGGGCCAATAAATCTCTTGCGGTTTGAAGGATTTGGGTTCATCACCGAGCCTTGTAAAACACTTTATTTTTTTGGATTATTTTAGTTTTTAACGCAATTGGAACTTAGCCGGATATGAGCGAACAAGATACTAAAACCAGCTCCATTTGGGGCGGACGGTTTAGCGAAGGCCCATCAGCCATAATGGAGGAAATAAACGCCTCCATAGGTTTTGATGTGCGCCTGTTCGCCGTCGATATCCAGGCGTCCATTGCACACGCTAAAATGCTGGGCAAGCAAGGCATAATATCAGATGTCGATGCCAGCGCCATTATCGAAGGCTTGACCAAGGTTGAGGCCGAGATTGTATCGGGCAATTTCCAATTTTCACGCGTCCTCGAAGACATTCACATGAATGTGGAGCATCGGCTTAGTGAAATTATTGGTACTGCGGCGGGCAGGTTGCATACCGCACGCTCCAGAAACGATCAGGTTGCAACTGATTTGAAACTTTGGGTGCGGGGCGCATTGGACGACATAGACGGCGCCATTATGGGTTTGCAAAAAGTTCTTATTGGATTGGCCGAGAGCCATGCAGAAATCGTATTGCCCGGATTTACCCATCTGCAATCGGCGCAACCCATTAGCCTTGGCCATTATTTGCTATCCTATGTTGAAATGCTGGGCCGGGATCGTTCGCGGGCGCACGATTGCCGGGTTAGACTTAATGAATGCCCATTGGGCTCAGCGGCACTTGCCGGAACGTCGTTTCCCATTGACCGGGATACGACGGCGAGCGAGCTTGGCTTTGATCGGCCTACGGCAAATTCCCTCGATAGCGTTTCTGATAGGGATTTTGTTATGGAATACCTTTCGGTTATTTCCATAACCGCGGTTCATCTTTCCAGGATGGC
>DAOWFT010000019.1 GCA_030637845.1 Thalassospiraceae bacterium | reverse complement strand
GGCACAGAACTTGCCACTGTTGAAAACAGGGATGCCGCCATTATTACGGTACGACAAAACGAGCTAGAGCCCCTTAGCGCACATTAAGGACGTTGCTTAATTTTTTTGTTGTAAAAAATCCAGGTCTTGGGCCGCGTGGGATATGTCGCGACGCTAGGCCGCGCGGGATATAGGGCGACGCTAGGCCGCGCGGGATGCAGAGCCTTCGGTTAGCAAGACATAAAGCGCTTCGGCTTCTTCGGTACCGCGAAGTTTTTCACACACATCGCCATCACGTAACAAGCGCGACACCCGGGCCAGCGCCTTGAGATGATCGGCGCCTGCGGTTTCTGGTGCCAATAGTAGAAAAATAAGATCAACCGGATGTTCATCAATTGAATTAAAATCAATCGGCTGTTCAAGTCGGGCAAAAAGTCCGTAAAGACGGTCAAGCTTGGCAAGCTTGCCGTGGGGTATGGCAATGCCGTGACCAACGCCGGTTGTGCCCAGACGTTCGCGCTCCATCAATACATCAAAAATGACGCGTTCATGTTCGCCGGTAATTTCTGCCGCACGTTTCGAGAGTTCCTGCAGGGCTTGCTTTTTGCTGGTAACCTTAAGCTTAGGCACAACGCACTCGATTGTTATCAGGTCGTTGATTTCCATTATTTTTCCCTCTCCGCTACCGGGGCCGTAACGCTAGTTACTTAAGCGTCAGCGGTTGCTGGGTCTATCCAGCCCACATTGCCGTCGGTGCGGCGATAAACAACATTAAGCCCGCCGTGCGAGCCATTCTTGAACATGACAACCGGAAGATTTCCCAGATCAAGACGCATAACTGCTTCGCTTACGCTAAGCGTAACAATATTGTGCGGCATTTCTGCAATGATCGCCGGATTGTCTTCTTCGGGTATTTCTTCAACCGTTGATGTTTCAAGGATTGAATATTGTGCAGTTGAAAATTCTTCATCAGCCTTTTGGTGATGGCTTACCAGCTTGCGCTTGTAGCGACGAAGCTGTTTGGCAACACGATCGAGCGCCTGATCAAAAGCAGGGTATGCATCTGCCGCTTCGGCAGACCCGTGAACAGTCAAACCGCGACCGGCATGAACTGTTATTTCCACGTGGAAAAAATCATGCCGTGCCTTTGAAAAAGTAACCGTCGCATCGATTGCGCGGTCAAAATACTTTGTGACTGTATTGTTGAGATTATCTGTTGCATGGGTGCGAAGCGATGTGCCGACATCCATTTGCTTACTGTTAACGGTAATTTCCATTGTTTAGTAAAATCCTGCGGTGAATTGATTTTGAGATAAGGGACGTTTTATATGTCCCGAATTGGCCGGAACTTAAAACCGACACCCGATTAAGTCAATAGGTGGTCAAAAAATGGCTGTTTTCAAGGGGAAAATGCTTTTTAGAGTAGCCCTAAAAAGCCCCGGATTTCTCCTTGCGGCGCTGAACCGATGAGGCGATGCCCAAGGCATCGCGGTATTTTGCTACCGTTCTGCGGGCCACATCTATTCCTTCGGATTTTAGCAATTCAACTATTTTGTCATCGGACAGTATTTTCTTAGGGTCTTCGGCTTCAACCATATGGTTTATTCTGCTTTTCACAGCAGCAGCCGAACGCGCCGCACCATCACCATCGCCGCCAACCGAAGACGAGAAAAAATATTTCAATTCAAAAATACCGCGTGGCGTTGCCATGTATTTATTGGAGGTTACCCGGGAAACCGTGCTTTCGTGCATTTCAATAACATCGGCAATATCGCGCAATACCAGCGGCTTCATTGCCGAAACCCCTTTGCGGAAAAAACTGTCCTGTTGGCGAACAATTTCGCTTGATACCTTTAGTATTGTCGTTGCCCGTTGGTGCAATGATTTCACCAGCCAATTGGCAGATTGCAAACATTCGTTCAGGTATTGCTTGTCTTTGGCGCTATCTTTATCGCCGCCCTGATGCTGGCTAACTTCGGTGTAATAGCGATTATTAACCAAAACCCGTGGCAGGGTTTGTGAATTAAGCTCCAACGCCCACCCACCATCCGGAACCGATTTCATAATCACGTCGGGTATGACGGTTTCTGCAACGTCGAATGTGAAGGCGCGGCCCGGCTTGGGATCAAGGGCGCGAATTTCGGCCACCATATCGCGAATATCATCGGCATCTACCCCACACACCTTTACCAGCGCCTTGAGGTCGCGGTTGGCCATAAGCTCCAGATTATCCAAAAGCTTTTGCATGGCCGGATCAAGGCGGTCCATATCGCTTAACTGTAATGCCAAGCATTCCTTGAGGTCGCGGGCAAAAAGACCGGGCGGTTCAACCGTTTGCATCTGTTTTAAAACGGCTTCGACTTCGTCCAATTCACAACCAAGGCGTTCGGCAATCGCATCAATGCCGCCTGAAACGTAACCGGACTCGTTCAATGTATCGATAAGCTCAACCCCGATAAGTCTTTCGTGGGGGGTGTCAATTATCATCCCCACTTGGCTTAGCAGGTATGCGCGCATGGATTGTTCGTCGGCCAGGGTTTGCTCAATTCCCGGCATATCGTCACCGCCAAAATTACCCCCCGGTGACCAGCTTTCGTAACCGGCCGCATCTGCCGTTTGCGGCAGGTCGGATCCGGCGTCGGATGTATATTCGTTGTCATAGTCAACATCCATGGCTTCGCCGGTTCCGCTTTCGGTTCCGCTGTCGGCGGCGGCGTTAAGGGTATCGGCGGTATCGGGCGCGGATGGCGCTTCTGTTTCGCTTTGATCTGTTTCGCTTTGATCTGTTTCGCTATCGCCTGCTTCTCTATTATTTTCTTCTGCAACGATTTCTCTTTCGTCACGTTCGAGCAGGGGGTTTTGTTCCAGTTCCTGCTCGACATATTCGGTGAGTTCAATATTGCTCAGCTGCAAAAGCTTAATCGCTTGTTGCAATTGCGGCGTCATTACCAATGACTGGCCTTGACGCATATCTAGCCGGGGCGTTAACGCCATCAATCTCTCCGCGTGCACCTGCCTAAGTGAGCTGCCATTAAATCATAGTGTAAATTATAGTGATAATTGGATATGGATTACAGATTAAACCGATCGCCCAGATAAACGCGCCTGACGTCTTCGTTATTGACGATATCGGAGGGCGAGCCTTCCATCAGCAACATACCGCTGTGAATAATATAGGCCCTGTCAATTACATCGAGGGTTTCACGAACGTTATGGTCGGTTATCAAAACACCAATGCCGCGATCTTTCAGGTGATTAACCAAATCCCTGATGTCGCCCACCGCGATGGGGTCAATCCCGGCAAAGGGTTCGTCCAGCAATATAAAATGCGGGTTTGAAGCCAGCGCCCGGGCAATTTCAACTCGCCTGCGTTCGCCGCCGGAAAGCGCCAGCGCCGGGGTGCGGCGAATATGGGTGATGGAAAATTCAGCCAATAGTGCCTCAAGCGTTGCTTCGCGTTCCGGGGCAGATGGCTCGGTAACTTCTAAAATGGCGCGGATGTTGTCTTCTACCGAAAGGCCACGGAAAATTGATGCTTCCTGCGGAAGGTAACCAAGGCCCATACGGGCGCGACGATACATGGGCAGGTGGGTTATGTCTTCACCGTCAAGATAAACCCGACCATAGTCGGGCTGGACCAGACCCATTATCATATAGAAACACGTGGTCTTGCCCGCGCCATTGGGGCCAAGAAGTCCGACAATTTCGCCACGTTGGATTTCAAGTGTCATATCGGAAACCACCGGGCGTTTTTTATAACGCTTGCCGATTGTTTCGACGCGCAGGCCCGGCCCGGATACACCCAAAGATCCACCGGATGCGTCCGCAACTAGCTTAGGCGTTGATTTTTTATCCGATTGTTTCACTTATTCTCAAGGCCCCTATTTTTCCGCTATTACCGCCATAAATGCTAACCGCAAAAGGTTTCCGCTTTCTTATCAAGCATATACCATTAATCATATCTATCTTATTTAGCCGTCTTGGCTCCGGGTAACAATATGCCTTTTACCCGGCTATTTTTCCCGTCCACACCGGGGCAGCCCTTGAGATGGCTAATGCCGGTCCCCAGATCAAAATCAGCGCTACAACCACTAAGCCTGTTATCGCCACGAATAATCATAACCGAACCATCAAGCCGGGCAAGCCCTGTGGGCAGGTCATAGACGGCCCGGTTAGAGGTGGCATTGGTTTCGGCGGTGGAGATTTTGACATTGTCAAAGGCCTCTATCCGGCGGACTTTGTTTCCTCCGGTGGGGTCAGCCTCCATATACGCGCTCAGAACATCTGCGCTGATGCGTCGCTCTGCCCTGACGGCGGTGGCGTCGCCACGGGCGACTGCCATTTTTTTATCATTCCAGAATTCTATCTGCTGGGTTGCGGTAATTGTATCATCGGCGGAAATAAGCGTGACCGGGTTTGCGTCTTTTAAAACAATGACGGCACCGGCAACATCGTAAATGGCGTGTCCGCCGCTTGCTTTCCATCCCGGGCTGGTAATTGTTACCGCACCGATGGCGTCAAGGCGCCATATCTCACTTGCTCCCGATGTGGCTCCCGCTGTGGAATTATTTCCACCTCTATAATAGGCACGCAATTCATCAGCCCTTATGACTGTCGTGCCGCGAGTAGCGGTGGCATTGCCACGGGCAATAAATACGTTACCGTCCTGTTGCCACTCAATTCCATTTTCGGCATTTATTTCTATGGGGGTGGTATCGTCACCACCAAAAAGCGAAGGTGTTTTTGTTTGAGCCAACGCAGCAGCGGGCATGACGCTGATCACGGCCATTAAACACAAAATCCATATGACAGGTTTATTCATTTATTATCCCCAGATGATGGAAACAAAAGCAGACGCGACGGGCCAATAAAAAATATTGTATTGTTGTTTTTATCAATGCGTACACCGCTGGCGCTCAGCTCGCCAAACGGGCCGTGACCTTTTACTGGTTTTGTTCCGATGGCGTCGTTTTTTGCAAGATTTATATCTATTTCGTCCGTAGTCATTTCATATCCCATATCATGAAACAGATTAACTTTTCCGCTTAATGATAATAATTTTTTTTGCTGATCATACTTTCCTTCTGTTGATGTCATGACCAGCCAGGTATCGTCGCTCATTGTTATGTCGGCCTTGGGCACCTCAAGGCTTATCGCCCCTTTTGGCCCATCTGGAAATCTGGCTATATCAGCTGAGATTGTGTAGGGACGGTTTAAATCATCAACCCCAAAATAACGCGCATTATCAACCCCGGCGTGCTCACCCGGAGCAATCTTCAAAGAAGAAAATTCTATCTTAAACCCATCTTGATTATCGCTAAAGTACGGCCACGCAAGTATTAGCGAAATAAGCAGCAAGGAAATTAGCGGCAATGCTATTTTCATCAATTTTACGAAACGCGAATGCCCGCTGTGTGCCCTTTGTAATTCACGCGAGCGATAGGCAGACATACGAGCATAAGCCCCTTCGCCAACCAATGTTTCTGCATTTGGGGATACAGGCGGTTCGGTTTGTTGTGTTGTCATAATATTTCCTGGGCCACCTGATATTTTTTCTTGGCCGACCACACCAGCGCTCGCCGAAGCGATAAAAAGCTATATCAGGCTACGCCCGCACGTAAACAATCATGGATATGCAAAATGCCTACTGGCTTAGCGTCCTGAATAATGAACAATGTGGTTATTTTATTCTCGTTCATAATGGCAACGGCTTCGCTGGCAAGCTGGTCGGGGCTGGCGCTTACGCCGCCTTTTGTCATTATCTCAGATACTTTTTGCTTCAAAAGTCCGGGGTTCATATTACGGCGCAAATCACCATCGGTAACCACACCATCAAGCCCCCCTTTGGGCCCGACTACACCAACTACGCCAAAACTTTTAGAGGTCATTTCAATTAATGCATCGCTCATTGATGCGTCTTTGGAAATAAGCGGCAATTCTTTGCCGCCATGCATCAGGTCGCTTACCTTCAACAACCTTTGCCCCAGTTTTCCACCGGGATGAAACCCGTGAAAGTCCTCGGCGGTAAAACCTTCGCGTTCAAGCAAGCAAACAGCCAGCGCGTCACCAAGCGCCAACATTGCCGTGGTTGACGTGGTCGGGGCCAATCCCATTGGGCAGGCCTCGGGCTCATCCGGTATCACCAGCCCAATATCAGATTGCTGATCCAGCGTGCTGTCGGCGCGCCCGATAATACCGACCAAGGGAATACGATAGCGTCTGGTGTAGGCAACAATGTCTGATAGTTCAGCGGTCTCGCCTGAATTGGAAAGTGCTATCACCCCATCGTTTTGTTGAATCATCCCCAAGTCACCATGACTTGCTTCACCGGGGTGAACAAAGAAAGAAGGCTTCCCGGTTGAGGCAAAGGTCGCGGCTATCTTGCGCGCGACGTGTCCGCTTTTACCCATGCCCGTAACCACAACCCGGCCCGATATTTTTTGCAACATATCAACCGCGTTTACAAAATTATTGCCAAGCCCCTTGGCCATCACATTAATAGCGCGAGATTCAGTTTCAAGCACACTGCGTGCGGTTCTCAGATCATCGGCTTTGGTGGTCTTGTTTGGGTTGGTTGTTTTTTTTGACATAGTTTTGTTATTGCATCCCGTTGCCGGCCAAAAAAATTAATAAGAAAATTAGTGGGAGAAAATATCCAAATCCGGCCAGCCTTCTGCATCGAGCGCGGCCCGGGTGCTAAGAAAGTCGAAACATTTTTGCGCAAGCTCGGTGCGTCCTTCGCGTGCCAGTATTATTTCCAGCTCATCGCGGACTTTGTGCAGATAAAGAACATCGCTGGCAGCGTAGCTCAACTGACTATCGCTAAGCTCAACCGCGCCCCAATCAGATGATTGCTGTTCTTTTGAAAGCTCAACCCCGACCAGTTCACGACAAACATCCTTTAGGCCATGGCGGTCGGTATATGTGCGTGCCAGCCTTGAGGCGATTTTGGTGCAATAAACCGGGGCGCAGTCAACGCCGAGGTAATATTTCAAAATGCCCACATCAAAACGGGCATAATGGAATATCTTGGTAATTTTAGGATCGCTCATTACCGCCTTGAGATTAGGGGCATCATATTCGCCGCCGGTCAGCTGCACCAAATGGCAGACCCCGTCTCCGGCAGAAAGCTGCACAACACAAAGCCTGTCACGGGCATTGTTAAGGCCCATTGCCTCACAATCAACCGCAACCGCATCGCCAAAGTCTAGCCCGGCGGGCAGGTCGCCCTTGTGAAGATGAATATCGGGTTTTATTGCTGCCACTTTTTTTCCCATCTTGTTTAAATCTATCCTCAAATAGTCCTGATTGCCATAGTCATTGGGGGCCTTATGAAGCCGGGGGACCCTTAATATTAGCTACTATCAAGGGAAATGGTGCCCAGGAGAAGACTCGAACTTCCACGACCTTGCGGTCACTGGCACCTGAAGCCAGCGCGTCTACCAATTCCGCCACCTGGGCATTTCGGGGCGAATGCTAAGGGTTCGCCTAAAAAAGACCACCCTTGGGGCAACGAGTTAGACCGACCACGGGCAGTTGTCAACATTACTGGCAGTTCCCTGAGCCTGTTTCATTCTTGCCCTTGGGTCGGAAGCGCAAAAGATTTAGACTGTGGCCCATGGGTTTTTATAACGATTTTGTCATCCCACATCTAATCGATATTGTAATGCGCGCGGGTACGGTAAAAAGCGAACGCCCCGCTGTGGTCGAAAGCGCCCATGGCAAAGTGCTGGAAATTGGGATTGGTTCCGGATTCAACCTTCCCTATTACGGCCCCAATGTGGAACAAGTACTGGCCATAGAACCATCGGAAATTTTAAGAAATAAGGCTTTGGCCCGGGCAAAAAAATTGGGTGTACAGCTGAGCATCGCCGGATTTGATGCCATGAACATGGATATCGAGGACAATTCGGTAGATACGGTTGTTGTCACCTGGGTGCTTTGTTCCATTGCCCAACCTGAAAAAGCCATAAGCGAGATGCTCAGGGTGTTGAAGCCCGAAGGAAGGCTTTTGTTTATTGAGCACGGCCTTGCCCACAGCTCAGGCGTGGCCCGTTGGCAAAATCGGCTCAATCGTCCATGGCGCTGCTGTGCCGGGGGCTGCAACATGAACCGTCGCCCGGATAAATTGCTTGAAGAAGGTGGTTTTGCCTTTGAAAAGTTAGAAAAAGGATTTGCCGATGGGCCAAAATTGCTATCATACGAATACAAGGGGATTGCCCGCCCGAATCAATAGGGGATTGCCCATCCACACCAATTAAGCAGAAAAATAAAAAACAAATGATTTCTTAAATAATTTTTTTGGGGGACTACACAAATGAATATGCAGGGACGCCTTGTAAGCGTTATTGGCGGCGGCGGATTTTTAGGACGTTACGTTGTACAGGGGCTTGTCCGCAGCGGTGCCCGGGTACGGGTTTGCGTCCGCGACACCCAAGGGGCACAGTATTTAAAAATCCTTGGCGATGTTGGACAGGTAAACCTTGTCTACGCAAACATATGCGACCCCAGTTCATTACGTGCAGCAATTGACGGCGCCGATAGCGTTATCAATCTTGCTGGCGTTTTAAAGAAACGAGGAAAAAATTCGTTTGAGCGGGTACACGTTGAAGGAGCCAGAAACGTGGCCAAGGCGGCCAAGGCCGAGGGCGTAAAAAACCTTGTTCATATTTCATCCATTTCCGCTAATCCCGATTCCAAATCTGCTTATGCTAGAACCAAATTTACCGGTGAACAGGCCGTCATAGAAGAATTTCCCGGTGCGGTTATTTTGCGCCCATCGTTATTGATTGGCCCTGAAGACCAGTTCATGAACCTGTTTGCCAAAATGGCCGGCATTAGCCCCGCTTTACCGGTGGTCGGCTGCCCGATTGTGCCAAAAATTAAAATGGTTGAAGGTACCGCCAGCAGGTGGCGCATACCGGTATTAGAATTTTGTTCCATGGGTGGGGCTAATTTTCAGCCGGTGTATGTTGGCGATGTTGGCGATGCAATAATTAATTCGCTCGATAATAAATCGGCACAGGGAAAAATATTTGAACTAACCGGGCCGGCCACATACACGTTTAAACGTCTGCTGGAACTAATGCTGGCCGAAACCGGACGGCGGCGCCTGATTGTTCCAACCCCAATTCCTTTTGCATTAATGCAGGCATTCTTTATGGAATTTATTCCAGGTTCAATTGCGTCGCGCGATCAGGTCTGGCTAATGGTTGAGGGAAATGTAAAAAGCGGTGAATGTCCAACCATTGAAGATTTGAAAATAACACCTAAAAACATCGAATCGATTTTGCCGACATACCTTCGCAGCTATCGCCCGCAGAAATATCGTCGCGCACGCGAGGTGTAGAATTATGTGTCGCGCACGCGAGGTGTAAAAATTATTTTTTAGTCATGTTTTATTTTACGTGTCGCGGCGACAATTAATTCACCATATTCACGCAAAAAAACCGATCCCTTGACCGTGCGCTGAACAAGCACCGAACGCCTGTCGCTGTCGTCGGTTTTACGGCGCACCAATTCCATATCGCTTAGCCGGTCAATCGCCCGGGTAATGGCCGGCTTTGAAATCTTTAAGGTATCGGCAAGACCGCGAACCGTGTGCGGTGGCGGGACAAGATAGACCGTCAAAAGCAATGACATTTGTCTGGCGGTCAAATCGGGGGCATCGAGGCGCACGCTTGAAACAATTGCCCGGCGCCACAGGTCGAGGGCATCCAGTTCAGAAAGTTCTATTGTCATATTTCTTGCGCCCCCAATGGTTTTTGCCCCATATAAAAAATCGTTTCGATAGCGGTTTATTTTTAGCCCATGGACGGGTGCTTGGGCAAGCTAATAAAAAAAGACCCGCTTTTGGCGGGACTTTTTAATAAATGGCGGAGGGAGAGGGATTCGAACCCTCGATACGGTTTCCCGCATACACGCTTTCCAAGCGTGCGCCTTCAGCCACTCGGCCACCCCTCCGCAGGAGTTGGGGCAGAACTTAAACCAAGGACATGGCAAAGTTCAACACATTCGATGATAGTTGCTAAATTATTTCCCTGAACGCCAAAATCAGGAAATACGGGGTGTGTTGAACTTCATAGTAAAGCCGTCGGGTATTGGGTTACTATCCCCACCATGAAAAGAGGTTTATTCATTTTTGGAATTGGGTTTTTGGTGCTGGCATTTATCGCCGGGGCCGCGGAAATTGCCGCCCAAGGCGTAACCGGGCAATTAAGGGCGTATATGTCCGTTGCCGAGGTTTGGCAGGTTCTATCGCCCGCGACCTTGGAAGAATCCCGCAGCACCGGCTACCCGGTGCTGGGCGATGCGTGGCAATTAATTGAACTAATGATGCTTCTTCCCGGTTGGTTGTTGTTCGGTGCGCCGGGGTTTGCCTTAGCTTTTATTTTTCGTGATCGCGACGTTGATGCCGACCAAGACCACGAAGAATCAGTATTTCTTTATGACGAGCTGACAAAACAGGTTCACGAAGAAGACATGAGCTGGGTCGGGCAAGGCGACGATGTAATGCCGTCTTCACACATTCGCACCGAACCGGCGGGTCAGGAAATGGCCGACGAACGCATTCATCACGAAGAATCTGATAAAGAAGAGGCTGATAAAGAAGAGGCTGATAAAGAAGAGTTGGGCAAAAATTAATGGGAATTAATAAAGTTTAGTCGTCGCCCATTTTAAGCGCATTGATAAATGCGGTTTGCGGAATTTCCACTTTACCGAACTGGCGCATTTTCTTTTTACCCTTCTTCTGTTTATCCAGAAGTTTTCTTTTTCGTGAAACATCACCACCATAACATTTTGCGGTAACGTCTTTGCGCATGGCGGCAATTGTTTCACGTGCAATTACCTTGCCGCCGATGGCCGCCTGAATCGGGATTTTAAAAAGCTGGCGCGGAATGAGATCTTTTAGCCGTTCGCAAACCTGACGGCCACGGGTTTCGGCCTGCGAAGTGTGGGCAATAAATGAAAGCGCATCCACCGATTCGGCGTTTACCAAAATTGAAATCTTGGCCAGGCTGCCTTCTTTATATCCTGACATTTCATAATCAAACGATGCGTAGCCGCGCGAAATTGATTTAAGCCGATCATAAAAATCAAAAACCACCTCGTTCAATGGCAGATTATAAACCGCCATAGCCCGGTTGCCGACATAGGTTAGCTCAACCTGTTCGCCCCGGCGTTCGGTACAAAGCCCCAACACCGCACCCAAATATTCATCGGGCACCATGATTGTGGCTTTTATCCACGGTTCTTCAATGCTGGCAATTTGTACCGGGTCGGGCATATCGGCCGGGTTGTGCATGGATATTTTGCTGCCATCGTTCATGTGTAACTGATAGGCCACGCTTGGTGCGGTGGTGATGAGGTCAAGGTCAAACTCGCGGCTCAGACGTTCCTGAATAATTTCCAGATGCAAAAGGCCTAAAAATCCGCAACGAAAACCTTGCCCCAGTGCGGCTGAGGTTTCGGCTTCAAATTCAAAACTGGCATCATTAAGGCGTAATTTGCCGAGGCTGTCTTTGAGGTCGCCAAAGTCTGCTGCATCAACCGGGAACAGGGCACAAAAAACAACCGGGACGCTGGGCTTAAACCCGGGCAAGGCCTCAAGGGCTGGTTTTCTGTCATCTGTAATTGTGTCGCCAACATTGGTATCGGCAACGGTTTTAATGGATGCGGTTATAAAGCCCATTTCGCCGGGGCCAAGCTCGGCCACCTGTTCAATTTTTGGGGTAAAGACGCCGACTTGTTCGACCTGATAGGACGCACCGTTGGACATCATGCGTATTTTTTGACCTTTTTTGATTATGCCGTCTTTAACCCGGACAAGGATCATCACGCCCAAATATTGGTCATACCAACTATCCACCAGCATGGCTTTCAACGGCGCGCTAGCGTCGCCTTCGGGTGGGCGCAGGCGGGAAATAATTGCTTCCAGCACATCTTCGATGCCGATACCGGATTTTGCCGATGTTAATACTGCGTCCGAGGCATCAAGGCCGATTACGTCTTCTATTTGCTGTCTGATGCGCTCGGGCTCGGCGGCGGGCAAATCAATTTTGTTTAGCACCGGAACGATTTCAAGGTCATTGTCCAACGCCAGATAAACATTGGCCAATGTCTGGGCCTCAACCCCCTGGGATGCATCAACCACCAAAAGCGCGCCTTCGCACGCCGCCAGCGAACGCGATACCTCGTAGGCAAAATCAACATGGCCGGGGGTGTCCATCAGGTTGAGCAGATATGTTTCGCCATTTTGTGCTGTATACATCAGGCGCACGGTCTGGGCCTTGATGGTTATGCCGCGTTCGCGCTCGATATCCATGGAATCGAGGACCTGCTCCTTCATCTCGCGCGTGGTCAGGCCGCCACAATGATGGATAAGGCGGTCAGCCAGCGTCGATTTGCCGTGATCGATGTGGGCAATGATGGAAAAATTGCGGATGTGTTTAAGGTCGCTCATGGGGTGGGCTTTTACCATCGGCTGGGCGGTTTGACTAGCTTCTTATCCTTTAAGGATATGGCCGGGTGCCAATTGCGTCGGCGTGGAAAAATAATAATGCACCATAAAGCGCCAATCCCAGCACCACCGTACCCCAGCCAATACCGGCGAGACCGCTGCGGCCTTTCATAATGGCCCAGAACGGAACAAACGATGTGGGCTCGCTTAGGCGCGTCCATTCATCGGTTCCCAGTTTTTGTTTTTTGCGGGCCTCGATGCTAAACGGGCCGGACAACGACAAAGTTGTAAAAAATCCGAACAGCAATAATGCCGCCATATCACCATTAACTATCAGGTGTGTGCCCGACCAGATAAGCAGCGCCACCAACAATGGATGGCGGGTAATGCCGACCACGCCGGGGCGGGCGGGATCGAAACCACCCGATTTTAAAGCAACCGAAAGCGGATTGGGGTTGGTAAAAACCGCCACCAAAAAAATACAGGCCAGCGGCATTAATAATGCGGGCAGCCATAATAGAAATCGCGGCAACAGCCAAAGCTCAACATAAGGCGCGTTGGCGTAAGCCACGCCGACCCAGCCCAACAGCCCCAGCGACATCATTGAAAAGCCGACCATGTAAGGGGCCTTGCCGATTACGGATATAAGGGCGCGGCGCAACGGCGCGATAGCCGGCAACATGTGAACGGCAATAAATATGGCAATGGTGAGAACAAGGTCAGACATGAATAATTGCTCGAAGCGCTAATCGATACCGTGAATGCGTTTGGCCGCCGTAACCGTGCTGGCCAATAGTACCGCAATGGTCATTGGCCCGACCCCGCCCGGAACCGGGGTAATGGAACCGGCAACATTTTTTACTTCATCAAAATCAACGTCGCCGACCAGCCGGGTTTTGCCCGCACCCCGTTCGGGTGCGGCGATGCGGTTCATGCCCACATCAATTACGCAGGCCCCGGGCTTTACCCAAGCGCCCTTGACCATTTGTGCCTGACCAACGGCTGCTATCAAAATGTCGGCGCGCTTGCATTCACCGGCTAAATCAACCGTGCGTGAATGGGCAATGGTAACGGTGCAGTTTTCACGCAGTAAAAGTTGCGCCATCGGCTTGCCCACAATGTTGGAACGGCCCAGCACCAGCGCGCGCTTGCCGGAAAGATCATCGCCAAGCACGTCTTTAATAAGCATGACACAGCCCAATGGGGTGCATGGCACCATGCCATCTTGGCCGGTGGCCAGCAGCCCGGAATTAATTACATGAAAACCGTCAACGTCCTTGGCTGGGTTAATTGCGTTTATGACCTTGTTCGCATTCATATGGGCGGGTAACGGCAACTGCACCAAAATACCGTGGACGGCGGCGTCG
>DAOWFT010000100.1 GCA_030637845.1 Thalassospiraceae bacterium | reverse complement strand
CGGGTCTGATAGTGGGCATTTAATATTTTCCATTCAAAATTTCGGTATCTCCGAGTTTTCCTTATCCCAAACTTGGCCGTCACAGACGTGGCGGCCATTTTTTATGCGCGATGTCCTCTGCCTATTTCACAAAGGTGGGCCGATTAAGCCGGGCCGGAAAAAGCCCCGAAAAAGTGTAAAAAACCTTTTTTTCTAGGCTCTTGGCCGTTTGACTCGTGTCCTGTAATGCTACATCATTCAACTTGCTTGCCGGACACAGGTTCTAAAAACCCTGTAAAACCTCGCTAAATCATCCAATGATAATTATCTGAATTATTAACGGAACATTCTGATTTAACCAAAAAAATATCAGCGGTTCGCTACGAGGCGCATATTTACTAAAATTAAAAGGGTGCAAAATGTCCAAGACTATAATGATCGTTGAAGATAACGAACTTAATATGAAGCTCTTCAATGACCTCTTGCAGGCCCACGGCTATCAAACAGTTCAAACCACCGACGGTCGTGATGCCCTTAGCCTTGCAAGGGAGCATAACCCGGACCTTATCCTCATGGATATCCAGCTACCTGAAATTTCCGGTCTTGAAATAACCAAGATGCTGAAAGCCGATGATGATCTTAAGCATATTCCGGTTATTGCCGTTACTGCCTTCGCAATGAAGGGTGACGAGGAAAAAATACGCGAAGGCGGATGCGAAGGATACATCGCCAAACCCATCTCGGTTCCTAATTTTCTGGAAACTCTTTCTAAATTTCTGGGATAATCCCAGACCCCTTAGGCCAAGTTTTTGGGCTAATCCCAAAAAACCAAATCTTCAAAAAACCAAATCTTCAATAAACCAAATTCTCAATAAAAAAGGCCGCGCATTTTCTGCGCAGCCTTTAATTATGTAGGCACCCTGATTTAAGTGATTACTTAATCTTGGATTCCTTGAATTTGACGTGCTTGCGAACGACTGGGTCGTATTTACGCATTTCCATCTTTTCGGTCAGGTTGCGCGGGTTTTTCTTGGTTACATAATAAAAACCAGTGTCCGCGGTGCTTACCAATTTAATAAGAATAGTTGCCGATTTAGCCATAATCTTTGTCCTGCCATTGCCTTCGGCCTTGTCTCAGTATTGTTTGGCCGATGGTTGAAATCCTATGTATTGAGCGGCGAACCATACAGTCAGCGCAAAATCTGTCAAGGGGCCAAATCCCTTAATTCAGGGCCAGAAAAAGCCATGGCCCAGCCCTGATCGCCTTGCTTGGTGGTTCTTCTAGTTATTTTGGCCTCTAATCCGGGCGGTATCAACCGGGGCACTCATGCGTATTGTGCGAGTATAAATTTCCCGGTTATTGACGACTTTTTTGGCCAAAAGCCCGGCCGATCGCTCGTTTTCGTTATTTGCCACGTCGGGGCAGGCCTTGCGTATGGCTGCCCTTTTTTTGCTGAAATTGGTGCCAATTTCACGCCACTCCCTTAGCGTGGCCTCGCTTTTTGCCAACTCGGCTCCTGTGGGGATATTGCTTGTGGTGCCGGCGCAGATATTGGGCATAATCCCAAGCTTGTGAATTGCATATCCCGATGGGGTAACAAGGCGGGACCACGTAAGGGTTATTTCTCCGGAATTAGGTAGAGATATAACCGTTTGAACCGATCCTTTTCCGTATGAGGTCGATCCAATGACCGTGGCTCGACCCTGGTCTTGCAATGCGCCCGTTAAAACCTCGGCGGACGATGCGCTGTCGCCATTTATAAGTATCGCCATGGGCAGGCCTTTGGCCACATCAATACCACCGGCATGATACTTGTGAAGGCTGTCTGGATGGCGACCCTTTGTTGCAACTATATCGCCCTTGGTCAGGAATAAATCGGCAATGTTTACCGCCTGCATAAGCAGGCCACCGGGATTATTGCGTAAATCAAGAACAATTCCATGCAAACGTCCGGAATCTATTTTTTCTCT
The DNA here is from genome assembly GCA_030637845.1 of Thalassospiraceae bacterium. Taxonomy (GTDB): domain Bacteria; phylum Pseudomonadota; class Alphaproteobacteria; order Rhodospirillales; family Magnetovibrionaceae; genus DAOVVL01. Next base: position 3,535 of record DAOWFT010000100.1, on the reverse strand, counting down.
GACACTTACTACGCTGTTGCGCACAGCCGCAGCAGTTAACCTGTTGAAGCTGTTGATGCGTATATTCAAAATATCACCATCAAGCGATGAGGTTACTGTTTCAGGGATAATATGAGCACGTTTTATCCAAAAGCTTGTGGGGGCGGCACCGTCATATTTACGCATAATGCCAACTAAAACATTGCTGCCAACCGGTCCACGCAGCATGGCGGCTAATTTTCTTGTTTTAAATCCAGATACTTTGTGCCCCGAAACAGAAACTATCCTGTCGCCAACTACCAACCCAATATCATGGGCGGGAGTTCCTTTTCTTACGCTTGTTATGGGAAATCCTTTTTTTCCAACACCAAGAATTGTTTCCTCTGCTTTGAAATGAACACCGATGCCGCCAAAACCTTCGCGCCTTGCCCGGTTGTGGTCGGCTTCAACCGCACCGGCGTAGCGAGAAAATATATCAAGCCCCGTCAACATTCCGTCAAACAGCGCCTCCAAAACTTTTTCATTATCGGTCTGGCCAAGTACGGATGAGTTATCTTTGGCAGCATTAACAACGTTGGAAACCAGCTCCGCCCATGGGCGAACATTGTCTGTATCCGGCAGCCGGAAGGAATCTATTGTGTGCGGCTCATCGCGCTCGAAGGCACTGTGGTTAAGCGGTGCTATTTGCAATAACACCAAATCCGTATGTTCTTTGGGGCCGGTGACATATTTTATGTCTATTGCCGGGTCGATTGAGCTTAAACCCTTAAGGGCATCAATCCCCAGTCCTTTGATGGCCACATCTTCTATGTAGCGTTCGGTTATTCCGCTCATGCCCGCGTTTAAGGCATAGACCTCGTCCTTGGTAAAATAATTTACCGCACCCTCAATGTCAGGGTGTTGGTGTGCGTTGCCTGCATGGTTGTTGGGGTGGGAATACTGGTATGGGGTATTGGATTCAACCGTGGAAGCTGTATTGGTGCTGCACGCGCCAAGAATTAGCCCCGCCACAAAAAACAAAATTATACGTTTTGCCATTGCCTGCAGTGAAAAACCAAAACCCGATGTAAATGCTCGCTCGCGCATGGACGGATAATCCATCATTTTTTTAAGCTAGTCACCAAATTAACCACAATAAACTTAGGCCGGGCCTACTTCCCGCTTTTCGCCCTACGCCGAGAAGCCCTTGATTTTCCTTTGGATTTTTTGCCAATTGGCTTTTTACCGGGGGATTTTTTTCTATTTCTGGCCTTTGTTCCACCGGGTTTTGCCGGATCAGTGGTGCCGCTTTCGCCAATTATCTCAAATGTGGTTCCGCCGGTTATGGGGTCTGCTTCCATCAGTATTACCTCAACAGCCGCACCTAGACGGTAAACCTTTCCGTGGCGTTTACCCACCAACATGTGGCGGGATTCATTGTGTTCATAATAATCATCGCTGAGCGTGCGTATGGGAACCAGACCATCGGCCCCGGTTTCATCCAATTCAACAAAAAGCCCAAAACGGGTTACACCGCTGATGCGTCCTTTAAATACCGAACCTATCCGCTCAGAAAGATAAAGCGCGCTAAACCTGTCGACTGCATCACGTTCGGCGCCCGATGCCCGTCTTTCCGTATCGGAAAGGTGCTCGCCCATTTCGCTATAGCCTTTGTGATCTTCTTCGAGGCCGCCCGCACCCGCGCCAAGCCCGCCTACAAGTGCGCGATGAACCAACAAATCTGAATATCGTCTGATGGGCGATGTGAAATGGCAATATTTTTTTAGCGCAAGACCAAAATGCCCGATGTTGTCCGGTGAATATTCCGCCTGTGATTGCGAACGCAACACAACCTGATTAACAAGATGATCATTGGGGGTGCCATGGGCGCGCTTTAAAATCATATTGAAATGATTTGGCCGTATTACCTGTCCCAATGAAAAAGGAATACTTACGGAATCGAGAAAATCCTTGAGGCTTAAAAGCTTTTCCCGCGAAGGCTCGCCATGGATACGGTACATGCATGGCTGCTTCATTTTTTCCAAGGCCTCAGCCGCGGCAACATTGGCAAGAACCATGAATTCTTCGATAAGCTTATGTGAATCAAATCGTGACTGCACCGAAACGCCGGTTATGTTTCCATCGGCATCGACCTCGATTTTCTTTTCCGGAAGATCTAATTCCAAAACACCGCGACCCTCGCGTGATTTAATCAGGCTTTGATACGCGCCATAAAGCGGGGGTATTACCCCATCCATTAATGGGCGGGTTATTTTGTTCGGCCTGCCATCATTTGCTTCTTGTATTTGTTCATAGGTGGTGCGGGCACATGATTTCATTAAAGCCCGAACAAATTTATGGCGTTTTAAGTTTCCCTCACCGTCAATCCACATGTGTGCCGCAATGCAGGGTCTTTCCTCATCGGGTACCAGCGAACACCAGCCATTGGAAAGCGCTTCGGGCAACATCGGCACCACAAGGTCGGGGAAATAAACCGAGTTACCGCGTTTATATGCCTCAACATCGAGCGCGCTATCGGGGCGCACATACCATGAGACATCGGCTATGGCCACAATCAGGTGCCAGCCGCCATCGTTTTCCGGGTCAGGTTCGGCAAAAACCGCATCATCAAAATCGCGGGCGTCTGCCCCATCAATGGTGATAAGCGGTATATTCCGCAAATCCTCGCGCTTGTCCAACGGGGCGGCCTTGGCGGCATCTGCGCTATCAAGTGCCTGTTGGGGAAAGCGGTTTGGTATGTCGTGTTCATAAATTGCAATAAGTGAAATAGACTTAGGCCCGACCGAGCTAAGTTTTTTTTGTACCTTTACCCGGGGCATGCCGAGATGTTTGCCGGGCAACGCCTCGGTCAACACCAGATCGCCCTCGGCCAGTTCAATTCCACTGTCATCGGCTATGGAAAAATGGCTTTTATGCCGCCTGTTGGTTGAGCGAACCCGTCCCTCGCCGTTTGCTCCTTGTATATAAACCCCAAGGGTCTCGGTTGGGGCGTGGGCAATTCGGCGAATGGTGCGAGCTTCGTAGGCTACGCGCTCTGGTTCAACGTTTTTAAGGAGTTCAAGTTTTGCCAATACCCGTTCGCCGCTTGCCAGTGCCCGTTGGCCGTGGCGCATTGGCGCCATGTAAATAACCGGTGGTGGGGAATCAAGTTCCCAATCTATGGGTTTTGCCAATATTTCGCCATCAAGGTCGATGCCTGATATTTCCAGCACCGTCACGCTGGGCAGCGTTCCCGGTTGCTTGAAGCGTCTGCCGTGACCGCGTTCAATCAGGCCTTCATCGCCAAGCTTTTTTAATTCTTTTTTGAGAAGTATTTTTTGCCCGGCATCAAGCTGGAACGCACGCGCTAGTTCGCGCTTGCCAATTCGTCCCGGAGTTTCCTCAATATACTTCAGGATTTCTTCGCGGGTGGGAAACGGTGATTTGGTTTTTTTTGCCAATTTAGTTCAACACATCAGCCATTAGTTTCAGGTGTGGTTGCGGCCGGGGCCTCATCCTTGGGTTTGGCCGCTTTTTTGGCCTTAGTTTTGCTCTTGGCCTTGGATTTGCTTTTTTT
>DAOWFT010000133.1 GCA_030637845.1 Thalassospiraceae bacterium | reverse complement strand
AGCCATACGGTTGCCTATATACCAGCATGCGATAATTGTAATTCATGCGTATCGGTCAGAATACCGGTGCGTGAATTCAAACCCAGCAAATCACAACGACGGGTGGAAAATAGAAATAACGACATTACGGTTACTGAATTACCACCCATAGCCACACGCGAACAGTTTGAGTTGTTTAAATTATACATAGACACCCGCCATGGCGAAGGTGACATGGCGATGATGGATTACTATGACTACGTTGCCCTGCTCGAAGATACTCCGGTCAGAACATCAATCGCCGAATTTCGCGACGCCAATAACCGTTTGCTTGGATGTTGCATCATAGACAAGATTAGCGGCGGACTTTCTGCGGTTTATAGTTTTTATGCAAAAGACGAAGACCGCCGCAGTCTCGGCATCTATATTATTCTTTGGCTAATAAACCAAACGAAGGATTTTGGATTAGACCATGCCTATCTTGGCTATTGGGTAAGCAAAAGCCCAAAGATGGATTATAAGAAAAAGTTTTTCCCGCTTGAAGGCTATGGCGAAGGCGGTTGGGTGCGGATTTAAAGACGACAATCTTTAAGTTTTGGTTTTGCCGACCATTTTCCATACGGTTGGCATAATGATTACCGCAAGCAAAATCTTGGTAGCATCGCCCAGTAAAAACGGTGTCATGCCCCATTGAATTATTGGCTTGTCCCAACCCAACAATGAACCCAACCACAAAAGACCAAAGCCGTAAATAATTCCGTTGCCGATAACCATGGCAAAAGCGGTTGAAATAAACCCTCTACCCCATCCGCGTTCGGCTAAAAAGCCGGTAGCCCATGCCGCCACAACGAAGCCCAGCAAATAACCGCCGGTTGGCCCCATCATGTACGCAACGCCCATACCTTTTTCCGGGGTGCCGGAAAAAACAGGCAAACCCATTGCCCCCTCGGCCATGTAAAGCATTACCGCAGCCGCACCCAAACGCGAGCCCAAGGCCATACCCAAGGCCAACACAACTAGTGTCTGCATGGTCATGGGAACCGGGTAAAACGGTACATGGACCTTGGCTGATATGGTCAAAAGAACGCTGCCGGCAAAAGCCAGAACCACGGCCCTTAGCATGGAAGACGTGCCATTGCTTTTTGCTGCTGGCCAGAATACCGAAGCCAAGGTTGGGTATGTGTTTGTAATGTTGCTCATTTTCTGTACCTCTGTAATAAATCCATCGTTTCAAGTATCAGAGTGGGGCTTTTAAGTAAATCTGTTTGATGTGGGAAAGCCCCGCATGGCCTTTAGTCCTGCGCCTGCGCGTTTGCCCACCCATTTTTTAATATCTTTTTTAGGCTCAACCCGTTCGCCCCCGGAATAGGGATATGATAGGCCATCATCCATGGCAAAAGCCTTAACATCGCGCAATACCGCGTTACCGCCTTTTTTATAGCGTTGCAATATAACGCCCCTGCCCCGGCTCATTATTGGCATATCTTCAATATCAAATATCAGCAATTTGTGGTTGGAACCGATTACCGCCAGTGCATCGGCATATTCGGGAACATAAGAGCAGGTTGCGGCCTCTTCCCCCTGACCAAGGTTTAGTATTTGTTTTCCGTTTTTGGTTTGCGCTATTACATCATCTGACGGCACAATAAATCCACGCCCGGCGTCCGATGCCACCATAATTTCACGCCCAGGCTCGAAAATCATCATTGATGCAACATCATGATCGCCCTGCATATCAATCATCAGGCGCAACGGCTCACCATGGCCACGGCCACCGGGTATTTTATCACAACCAATTGTGTAAAAGCGTCCATTGGTGGCAAACACCAAAAGCTTGTCGGTGGTTTCGGCGTGCATTGAAAACCCTAACTTGTCGCCCTCTTTGAATTTAAACTCGGTATTTTTTTCCGTGTGTCCACGGGCGGCACGTATCCAGCCCTTTTCCGAACAAATAATTGTTATTGGCTCACGCTCAATCATTGCCTCTAACGGAACCACCACGGCGGTTGGGGCTTCGCCTATTATGGTGCGTCTTTTGCCTAGCTCGGTTTTGGGGCCGTAGGTTTTTTTAACTTCATCTATTTCATTACCGATTATTTTCCAGAGTTTGTCTTCGCTCCTGAGCAGGCTGTTTAATTCCTTTTTTTCCTTGGATAAGTTGTCGTGTTCGGTCTTTATTTCAAATTCTTCTAATTTACGCAATTGACGCAGGCGCATATTTAAAATTGCCTCGGCCTGAACATCGGAAAGCTTAAACGCCTTCATTAGTTTAGGCTTGGGCTCGTCTTCGTTGCGGATAATCTTGATAACCTTATCCAGATTAAGAAAGGCAACCAGCTGCCCGCCCAGTATTTCAAGACGATGATCAATTTTACCCAAACGGAATTTGCTTCTGCGTTTTAGCACCACATGGCGATGCTCAAGAAACGCGCTTAAAACATCGCGCAGGTTCATTACACCGGGGGTGTTTTCCGCATTAAGCACGTTCATGTTCAGCGAAAAGCGTTGTTCAAGGTCGGTCATCTTGAAAAGTTGTTCCATAAGCATCTCGGGGTCGATGGAGCGGCTTTTAGGTTCAATTACAACGCGAATGTCTTCGGCTGACTCATCCATTATATCGTTTACTATTGGCAGTTTCTTGGCTTGGATAAGCTCGGCAATTTTTTCAATCAAACGTGATTTCTGCACCTGATATGGGATTTCGGTAATAACTATATTCCATGTACCGTGCCCAACTTTTTCGGTTTCCCATTTAGCCCTAACCCGAAAACCACCACGCCCGGTTTTGTAGGCATCAATTACCGACGCGCGATCTTCGACCAATGTGCCGCCGGTGGGGAAATCAGGCCCGGGAATAAAATCAACTAACTTGCGGGCGGTTGCGTTAGGAAATTTAATCAGATGCTTTAACGCATCACACAGCTCAGAAACATTGTGTGGTGGTATGGATGTGGCCATGCCAACCGCAATACCGGCCGAACCATTTGCCAAAATATTAGGAAATGCCGACGGCAATACCATTGGCTCACTTTCTTCGCCATCATAGGTCGGGCGAAAGTCAACCGCGTCTTCGTCGATGCCGTTTAGCAAGGAAATTGCGGTATCCGTCAGGCGGGCTTCGGTATAGCGCATGGCGGCGGCATTATCGCCATCGATATTGCCAAAATTGCCCTGCCCATCGACCATCGGATAACGCACCGCAAAATCCTGCGCCAGACGGACCATGGCATCGTAAATTGAGGCATCACCGTGGGGGTGGTATTTACCCATAACGTCACCCACAACGCGGGCGCATTTTTT
>DAOWFT010000026.1 GCA_030637845.1 Thalassospiraceae bacterium | reverse complement strand
GGCTCAAATCAAACGCTTATCAGGCGGTTGATATTTGTTTCCTTAGCCATCCGCAAATCTCAAATGCCAACTCGCGGGTTTCACCATCGCTGGACATTTGTGCCTCGCCCAATCTTTGTGATAATTCCTCGAATATGGACTCATAGCGATGGTTAAGGCTGCTTTCGACCATGAGTTCGGTTGAAAGCTTTTGCACCTGATGGCTCAGATTTTTTTCGCTTAAGGCCCGCCCGTTAACCCTTACCGATGACACGGTGTTTTTGCGTAGCAATTGTATGCGCTCAAGCATCGCATCACCCCGACCCAATGTAGGGGCGATGCATTGAACCTTTTCAAGGTCTACCCTGCCTTCAAACGCGTCAATTCCAGCGGCACCAAGGCGTCGGTTAAGTTCGCTACGGCTAACCCCCAGTTCGCGGGCTGCCTGGGAAACGGTAATTTTTTGTTCCATTTTTCCCTCCATAATATGTCGTTAACATAAATTTTATGTGGTGGGCGGCAGTAGCGGTTTCAAAATATTTCTGCATTTTTACATTAGGGTTATGGCAAGTAGCGCAGCCACCATGGGGAGAGAAAAATAAAAAAATAAAAAGGACGCGAAAATCAATCCGCGCCCTTCTTGTTATAATTGTGTTTAAGTCTGTGCTTACTGGGTAACCATAAAGGCAATGAAATCGACTTTTTCCTGTGCCGTGCATTCACGTCCGATTACGCCCCTACAATTTCTCAGGAACCATTTGTCGACTTTTTTCTTGTCGGTAAAACGGTCCGGTGCTTTTGATACCGCCATGGGGTCAATCGGCTTGGCGGTGCGGGTTTCACCGCCTGCCTGAGGTGTTGCCCCGTGGCAGGACTGGCATTTCGGGGTTTCAACCTTGCCGGTGCCGTAGTTGGCGTTGTACATGGCTTTGCCTTTTGCCGGGTCGGCTGGGCCGGCACCTTGGGCCATGAAGCCTGCGATGATGTCTTCGCGCGGTCCCGCTTCGGCGCTAACCGCAAACATTGCTGCCATGGAAAGAGTTATTAAAAATATTTTTGCGTTTTTCATAATGCTTACTCCTTGGGGGGATATTATTTTACTTTTACTTCTGGAATTTTGATTTTTTGGTCGTCGAAACGGCCGCTGTAATGGTCGGTATGACAGCCGCTACAATTTGATTTAACCCCGATACCTTTTCTTTTAAATGTTTCGGGGTCTATTTCATCGTGTTTGCGCACCCAATAAGGGGTCGCGGTAATTTGCATCGGGTGTTTTGGGTCTAATACACGGAAACGATTTGCCGCCTCGGTGTCCCATTCTTCACCCGCATATTCGGCAAGGTAAAGTGCGATTTCATTTGCTGTTTCCGCATCTAGCGAAGCATCCTCGCCGAAATGATCGTCAAGGGTTGCCATCATGTCGGCCCAAGATTTGGCCGGCAGCAGGCTGGGATGAAACGCTGCGTGGCAATCGCCGCATTCCGTTTCATATGTTTCATTGGCCGGAAGATGCCTAAGCCCCGAAGGTGGCATGGTTGCAAACGCCGCCAACAGCGATCCGCCAATAGCGAAAAAAGTTGCAGTTACCAAAAAAGCCGCAAATGGGCGTGCCCGCCTGTGGACCAATGGCGGGGTTCCTTTGGGCACGCGCTTGAGGCCGGTAAACATTGAGCTAACAAGGTTTTCGCCGGTAAGCTTTCCTTCAAGAATAACCCCACTAACGTGCATGACGATCATTGCTATCAAAATAATTACAAAAATGTTGTGAATGGGGGCGGCAATTTCGCTTATGGCATAGGACGCCGCACCTGCCAGTGGGCCTTGGTTTTCTTCGCCACCCAAAACCAGCAATCCGGAAACGGTAATTACGGAAAGCACAAACAGCAGGGCAAAAATCATAACAGCGCCCGATGGGTTGTGGCCGATGTAATGGCGAACCGGGCGAAGGGAAATGATTTCCTTCATGTGTTCTAATATGTGCACGGGGCTAAAGGTGAAGGTTTCAAGTCTGGCATATTCGGAGCCAAACATGCCCCAGACAAGGCGGAAAACCAAAAGTGTTACGGTGATGTAGCCGGCCCATACATGCAAACCCATCCACCATTCCGGCGCGATATATCCGGTAATAATTCCGATAAATACCATGGACACCAAAGACCAGTGAAAAACCCGGGTTGGCAGGTCCCATACCTTGACCAACCGGCTTTCGCGCCCGGTTTCGGCTTTGTTTTGTGTTGGGTTGTCGCTCATGGTCTTTAATTTCCCTAAAGGTGAGGCCATTGGAGAAATATTATACGTCGCTTACTGAACTATTGCTGAACGGTCAATTTTTCCTTGTTCAGCAATAGTTCATGTTATTTCGTCCATTATATCATGCGAAAACAGACACATATTATATAGGCATGTGAGCCAAAATTACATGAGCAAAACCAATAAAATAATTGAACATTCAGCCAATCTGACCGAGAACAAGTCGGGCCCGGCCCGGCCGGTACGGGTATGGGACCTGCCAACCCGGGTTTTTCACTGGGCACTGGTGGTAATGATCGCGATTGCATGGATTTCGGCGGAAGCAGATGGCTCTGCCTTTGTTATTCATGTTTATTCGGGAACAATGCTTGTTGGCTTCATTATGTTCAGGCTTGTTTGGGGAATAATTGGTTCACGCCATGCGTTATTTACGGATTTTGTATTTTCCTGGACTACCGTAAAAGATTATTCCCTGCGCCTTTTATCGTTTCGCCCACCCCATAGCGTCGGTCACAATCCGTTGGGGGGATGGATGGTTGTTGGCTTGCTGGCGGTTATAATGCTGGCGATCCTGACCGGCATGATGAGCAGCGAAGATGGATACCGGGGCCCACTTTCACATCTGGCATTTGGCGGGATGGACGACATTCACGAAGGGCTGGCCAACTTTCTAGGCCTGCTGATTTTTATTCATGTTGTGGGCGTTTTTGCCCACGGTGTGCTCACCAGGGAAAATCTTCCTCGGGCCATGATAACCGGCATTAAAAAATTACCGGCGGGGATTGTCGCCAACGATATTCGCTCGGTTGGGATTATTCGTCCTATAATAGCGGTGCTAATTGGCTTTGGCGCAATTTGGCTTTTCTGGTCGTAATATAAAAAACAGGACACAAAGCAAGTGAAAAATAACAATAGCAAAAATCTCCACATGGCGTTTTACCTTATGGCCCTGCTATTGGTGGCCTCTCCGGTGGTGGCCGATGATGATGATCAGGAAATTGCCCGCGAAGCCCTCAGCAAGGGTATAATCAGGCCCCTGTCTGAATTGTTGGAAAAAATTGAAACCATATACAGCGGCCATGTTCTCGAGGTTGAGCTTGAATCAGAAGATTCTCATGATTTTTATGATTCCCATGATTTTGGTGATGATGAAAATGGCAAAATACTGATTTATGAAATCAAACTTTTGACGCCGCAGGGAAATGTTGTGAAACTAAAGTTTGATGCCAAAAACCTCGAACTTTTGATAGCCGATGGCCGGGATTTGGATAAGGCCCGCAAGCATGATGATGAAAATGACTAGCGGAAAAAATTAAATCCTTTCTGATCTCAAGGCCCAACCTAAAAAGGCCCACCTAAAAAGGCCAGCCTAAAGGAATAGGGAAATGCGCGTACTTGTTGTCGAAGATGAACCTGATCTGCAAAAACAGGTAAAGCATGCCTTGGTTGAGGCCGGGTATTCTGTTGACGCGGCCTCCGACGGCGAAGAAGGCGGTTTTCTTGGTGATACCGAACCCTATGATGCGGTTGTGCTTGATCTGGGCTTGCCCAAGGTTGATGGCATCACCGTTCTTAGAAACTGGCGTCAGAACGAACGCAATATGCCGGTTTTAATTTTAACTGCGCGTGAATCGTGGAACGAAAAAGTTTCCGGTTTTGATGCCGGTGCCGATGATTATCTGACCAAGCCGTTCCACATGGAAGAACTTCTCGCCCGTGTTCGCGCAATTATTCGCCGTTCTGCCGGCCATGCCTCACCATTGCTTGAATGCGGCCCGGTATTGTTGGATACCAGAACAGGAAAAGTTACCATTAACGGCGAAAGCGTAACCCTGACCGCCCACGAACTGAAAGTGCTTTCATATTTTATGCATCATCAAGATCGTGTGGTGTCGCAAACGGAACTGATTGAACATATTTATGATCAGGACTTTGATCGCGATTCAAATACCATAGAAGTATTTATTGCCAGGCTGCGCAAAAAGCTATCGCCTGAACTTATAAAAACCCATCGCGGGCGGGGCTATTCTATGGTTGCGCCCGAACTGCCCAAACTTGATTGAATAGGGCTGCTTTTAAATGTTTACCCGCTCGGTAAGTTTCAGGCTTATTTTATTTTCAACTGCATGGATTGTAATTGCGCTTGTTATTGGTGCAATTGCCCTTTCGCAGATTTTTCGTGGCCACGTTGAGAGATCTTTTGACAAAAGCCTCTACAGCCAT
>DAOWFT010000039.1 GCA_030637845.1 Thalassospiraceae bacterium | reverse complement strand
TCGGAAATGTCTTTCGACGGGCCGTCAAACAATTGAATTGCGCGTGGTGGCACGTAGAAATCGAGCATTTTTGCATATTCTATGTCGCCCATGCCCTGGTTATTACCAATGGCAAGGGTCAGGAAAGAAACAATCATCATCCGTCCGTCGGTGATGTTGCGATCAAACAGGTCTATCGGATAGGCAATTTTCATCAGCTCTTTGGCTTCGTCGATTTCATAAACCAAGGCGTCAACACCCTTGGTGAAGTCATCGGTGGTGGAAACTTCAACGTTGGTGCCGGTTGAGCTTTCGGCGGAAAAGTGGGTTGCGGCTTCAAGGTAGCCGTAGCCTGATTTTGGCTTCATCAGGTAGGCGCACAAAATGTGCTTGCCGCCCTTGATTAGCTCATCTTCGCTTAGGCTGAGATCTGAATAACGTGCTGATTGGTCTAAAGCCATTGACCTTAACTCCCTTGTTGCTTGTTAAAATTGAAAACTCGTTAATCCCGGCTGGCCTGTAGTTATGCTGGCCCGCCGGAGCGTTAAATCGTGAGCAGGACTATACTTTTGTGTTTCATATAAATAAATTCATTTATCTTGATAATCATCATAAGTTTTGGTTATAATACATAGTTAACTGATTGATTTTAAAGGTATTAACCGTATGCATTTGACACTTAGACAGCTTCGAGCCTTTGGTGCGGTTGCTCGCCACCTTAGCTTCACCCGCGCCGCCGAAGAGTTGAACTTGTCCCAGCCAGCCGTATCCATGCAGGTAAAGCAATTGGAGGGGCAGGTCGGGCAGTCGCTTTTCGAGCAGATGGGCAAGAAAATATACCTTACCGAGGCCGGACGCGAGGTTTATCACTACGCCAAGGAAATAATCGGCGAAATCGGCAATATGGAGGCGGCCCTTGCCAGCCTACAGGGCATCGAGCATGGAACCTTGAGCATATCCGTCGCCACCACGGCGCATTATTTTGCGCCAAAGCTACTTTCAATTTTTTACAAGCGCTTTCCCGGGGTCGATATACGCCTGGATGTGACAAACCGGGAAACCCTATTGAGCCAGCTTTCGGAAAATGTGGTTGATATGGTGATAATGGGCCAACCGCCAAGGGGGATCGAGGTTGAATACGGCGAGTTTATGGAAAACCCATTGGTGGTTATAGCCCCGCCCGATCACCAATTTTCAAAAGAACGCTCAATTCCGGTGAATAGATTAAGCGATGAAACATTTATTGTCCGCGAAAAAGGCTCAGGAACCCGTTCGGCCATGGAACGGTTTTTTAAACAACACAAGATGGAACTTAAAACCGGAATGGAAGTAAGTTCCGACGAGGCCATCAAGCAAAGTGTTCAGGCCGGACTGGGTCTCAGCATTATGAGCCGTGATGCCACCCAAATGGAAATACAGCTGGGACGACTTTGCATTCCCGATGTATTGCACTTTCCCATTATTCGTCATTGGTATGTTGTTCACCGCAAAGGCAAGCGCCTTTCCCCGGTGGCAACCGCGTTCAGGGATTTTCTGTTAAACGAGGCAGCGGCAATTTTAAAAAAATAAATCTCCGGGCGCTACTGTCGCTCACTATCAACTGAAATCGAAGGCGGTATCGGGGCGGCAACCGGGCCTGCACTGCCGGACATATCGACGGTAACGCCTTCTAGTTTTTTGACCCTTATCTCGCGATAGACCAGATATACGCCGCTGAGCACAACCAGCGCCGCCCCGGCCCAGAAATTTGCCGCCGGAACATGGCCCCAAATTATGTAACCAAAAAAAGCCGAGGTCAGAAGTATGGAGTATTCATAAGGCGCCAACAGCCCAACCGGGGCGATGGAAAATGCGCGCATCAAACCATAGTGCCCGGCAATAACCAGCACGGTTATTAGTGCGATACCGCCCCACCCTTGCATTGCCATATCCTGCACCGAAAGAGGAAACTCAACTGCCACATAGGTCAGCCCACCAACGCCCAGCAATACGGACGCGCTACTGACCAACCCGCCCCAAAGATGAAAATAAAACAGCAGCTTGAATGTTCCTTCTCTGCTGCCGATAAGGCGGGTAATAATCATCATCAGCGAATAGCTGAGCGCGGCTGCAAATGAATAAAGCGCACCAACATTAAAAAGCTCATTGGTTATATCCGATGCAATTATTATTCCGCTAAAGCCTAGCGCAATAGAACCCCAACGATGAATGCCCACCTGTTCCTTTAAAATAGGAATGGACAGCGCGGTCATGATAAAGCTGGCGGAAAAGAAAATGACCGTTGCTTCGGCTAACGACATCAGGCTGATGGCATTGAAAAAAAAGAACGGCGCGCCAAAACCAAAAAAAACACGCAGAAAATGCAGTAAGGGCTTATCGGTTTTTAATTGTTTAATGCCGCCGCTTAGCATCATCCACAGGAGCAACAATGGCACCACCAGCCAGCTACGCATGGCCAGCATTTGCATAACCGAAATTCCGCCCTCGACCACATATTTTACCGTGGCGTCCATGGCCGAAAGCAAAACCATGCCGGCTAAAACCAAGACGATACCAAAAGCATCTGAGCTTAGATTAAATGGATTATTTGTTTCGCGCATGACTACAGCTTATCAGGCATAACCGTTGCGTCCATTCATGTATTGTCACCATTACAAATAAACAAAAAAGAGCGAGGTTTCCCCCGCCCTTTTCAATCTAACCACGCCTTATGGCGCGCACTTTTCAAAAATACTTACTTGATCTTGGCGTCAAGTTCACCGGCGGCGTAACGCCCAAACATTACTTCCAGCGAAGTAGCTTTGATTTTAGATGCGTGTCCAGCAGAACCGAAAGCTTCGTAACGGTTTTTGCAAATATCAGACATGCCCTTGGTGGCTTCTTTGAGGAACTTGCGTGGATCAAAGTTCGATGGGTTTTCCTTCAGATGACGACGGATGGAACCGGTTGATGCCATACGCAGGTCGGTATCGATGTTGACCTTGCGCACGCCTGATTTAATGCCTTCAACGGTTTCTTCTGTCGGCACACCATAGGTTTGCGCCATTTCACCACCAAAGTCGTTGATGATTTTCAGCCAGTCCTGTGGCACCGAGCTGGAACCATGCATAACAAGGTGAACCGATGGAATGCGTTGATGGATTTCTTTTACCCGGTCAATGCGCAAGACCTTGCCGGTTGGCTCTTGGGTAAACTTATAGGCACCGTGGCTGGTGCCGATGGCAATCGCCAGTGCATCAACGTTGGTTTTTTTAACAAAGTCGGCAGCTTCGTCCGGATCGGTCAACATTTGATCCATGTCGAGCTTGCCTTCGGCGCCCTGGCCGTCTTCTTCACCGGCTTCACCGGTTTCAAGTGAGCCTAGGCAACCAAGTTCGCCCTCAACCGACACGCCACAAGCGTGGGCCATATCAACCACCTTGCGGGTGGTGTCGACGTTGTATTCGTATGACGAAGGTGTCTTGCCGTCGGCTTCAAGCGAGCCATCCATCATGACAGATGAAAAACCAGATTGAATTGAACGCTGACATACATCGGGCGATGCGCCGTGATCTTGGTGCATGCAAACCGGAATATGCGGATAGCTTTCAATAGCAGCCAAAATAAGGTGACGCAGGAACGCTTCACCGGCATAGCCACGCGCCCCGGCGGAACCTTGCAGAATAACCGGGCTATCCACCGCATCGGCGGCTTGCATAATCGCTTGAACCTGTTCCATGTTGTTGACGTTAAACGCCGGCAGGCCATAATTATTTTCTGCCGCATGATCTAGAAGCTGACGCATTGAAACTAGAGCCATTGTTTTTTTCTCCCTTATTTCCTTTTTAGGAAATTAAAAAATTGTTTTAGTAAATTAAAGCCTTAAATTTTAAAGCCGGGCTTTTGCTTCGGCAACTACGTTCTCGGCGGTGATACCGAAATGTTTGTAAAGCTCAGTTGCTGGTGCCGATGCGCCGAACGAATTCATACCGACAAATCCACCATCGGGGCCTACGTATTTATCCCAACCAAAGCGCACGGCAGCTTCAACGCCAACCTTAACCGTGCCATCACCCAGAACCGATTTGCGATAAGCATCGCTTTGCGCATCAAACAATTCCCAGCACGGCATGGAAACAACTGCGGTGGGAATACCGTCTGCCTGAAGCATTTCACGGGCGCTGGCGGCAATTTCAACCTCGGAACCAGTGGCCAAAATTGTTACCTTGCGCTCGCCGCCCTCGGCATCATGGAGCACATACGCACCTTTGGCTGAAAGGTTTTCATCCGAATGGCCGGTGCGCTGGTGGACCAAACCCTGACGGGTAAGGATCATGCCGGTTGGAGTTTTGCTGGATTTTAACGCAATCTCCCAACACTCGGCGGTTTCAACAACGTCGCATGGACGCATGGTGTTGAAGTTTGGCATGGAACGAAGCATGGCCAATGTTTCAACCGGCTGATGGGTCGGGCCATCTTCGCCCAGACCAATTGAATCGTGGGTCAAAACATAAATTACGCGTTTTCCCATCAATGCCGAAAGACGAATACCGCCCATCATGTAATTGGCAAACATAGCAAATGTTCCAGCATAAGGAATAAACCCGCCGTGCAATGAAAGACCGTTCATTACCGCGCTCATGGCATGCTCACGAACACCGTAATGAATATAACGACCGCTGAAATCTGTATTAAGAAGCGACGGTGTTGATGATGTTTTAGTATTAACCGAACCGGTCAGATCAGCCGAACCGCCAATCATTTCAGGGATTGCTTCGGTTAGAACCTCAAGAACCTTTCCCGATGCCTGACGGGTTGCAAGCTTGGGCACCTCTTCGGCCATTTTTTTCTTAAAGTCATTTAATTTTGCTTCCCAACCTGCGGGCAGATCACCAGCATCGGTGCGGATGAACTCGGCCTTGGTGGTGGCATCAAGCGCATCAAGGCGACCCTGCCATGCTTCACGTTCGGTAGAGTTTCTTGCCATTGCCGCCCGCCATGCACCCAAAACATTTTCAGGTACTTCAAACGGTGCTGAATGCCAGCCGAGGCCTTCGCGCATTCCTTTAATTTCTTCATCGCCCAATGGTGCGCCATGGGTATCATGGGTGCCGGCCTTGGTCGGGGCGCCATAACCAATGGTGGTTTTGCAGGCAATCATCGAGGGCTTGTCGGATTTACGTGCCTTTTCAATTGCCGCTTCGATGGCTGCGGGGTCGTGACCATCAATTTCCTGGGTGTCCCAGCCACTGGCTTCAAAACGGGCGCATTGATCATCAATCAATGTAAGGTTGGTGTTGCCATCGATGCAGATTTCGTTGTCATCCCACATTACGATCAGTTTACTCAGTTTCAAATGGCCGGCCATGGAAATGGCTTCTTGTGAAATGCCTTCCATCAGGCAGCCGTCACCGGCAATGGTGTAGGTGTTGTGATTGGAAATATCATCGCCATAACGGGTTGCTTGCATTTTTTCTGCCAACGCCATACCCACGGCCGTTGCAATGCCTTGGCCCAATGGGCCGGTGGTGGTTTCGATGCCGTCTATGTGACCATATTCAGGATGGCCGGCGGTTTTGGAACCCATTTGGCGGAAGTTGCGTAAATCGTCCATGGTGATATCGTCAACACCTGAAAGATAGAGCAGAGAATACATCAGCATTGAACCATGACCGGCGGAAAGAACGAAGCGATCGCGGTCTGCCCATTTTGTTTCTTGCGGATCAAACTTCATAAACTTGGTGAAAAGAACCGTGGCTACATCAGCCATGCCCATTGGCATACCGGGGTGCCCGGATTTGGCTGCTTGTACTGCATCCACCGAAAGAAAGCGGATAGCGTTGGCCATTTCGTTGTGAGTTGCGGTCATTAATATTCTCCCTGAATGAAAATTTTAAATTGCGTGCTGGCCAAGCGCTGCCTTGACCATGTGATACGTTATTAACAGTTCGGAAAGAGCCAATGGATGACTCAATGACAAGTGATTATCTGCATCGCGAAAGCTACCAACGTTACCCCGAAGGTGTTGTGCCTCTGGAATCAAGTTCCATAATAAATCCTCTACCGCGCTTGCCCTTTTGTCGGAGATATCGCCGGCAATGTCCAGCACATCTACCGGTTTCCCGTCCTCGTCGCGGGCAAGCTCAAGACGAAATCCTTTTTTTGTCGCCCCGGCCTCAAGCACGGGTGAAAGATCTGGGTGCGGCAGGGTCGGTCTTAGGGTGTGACGAACATTAAGGTGCGCGCCAGTTTCCATATTATTAGCACCCGGCGGGTAGAATGAAACCACCATATCGGCATATCGCCGCTGCGGTTGAATAAAGGCTTCGCTGTCTTCGTTGCGTTTGGCCAGTATTTCCATCACCCTTTCTTCTGAATAATTTCTTACCTTTGTGTCGCGCTGGATTTTCCATTTGGTGCGCAGACCTTCTTCGGGATCTAAAAACAGCTTTACGTCATAGCAATCGCGCATTGATCTAGTCGCGTAGCCCATGAGCCCTTCAAGTATTACATATTCGCACGGCTCTACACGCTGACAAGGGCCAAAGGTGCCGGATACGTGATCGTAAAATGGTTTTAAAATTGGCTGGCCTTCACGCAAAAGGCTTATGTGCTGTTCAAGAATGTCAATGTGATTGGCTTCGGGGTTGAGCGCGGTAATGCCGCGTTTGGCCCGCTCTGCACGGTCAATACGGTGATAGTCATCGGTGCAAATACAAACCACTTTTTCCGGGCCGAGGATTGCGGAAATCCCATCGGCGATGGTGCTTTTGCCAGACGCTGAATCGCCGACAACTCCCAATATAACCGGACGCTTTATGCGCTTGAACGGCATTGTGTTCATTGCTCCCCTCTCCCGCCCATAAGAGCCTTATCAAATGACAATTGATGGGTAGGTTTCAGGCGTAATAGAGCCCAATGCGGTGACGAGACGAAACACCCTCTAGGGGGTGATTATTATTTCTTTTGGGTGGGGTTTTACCCACACCTTATGATGGGTAAAAAATGCTTTAAGAACAAGGCGCAACAAGATGATTTATAACGATTTTGCTAAAACCCACTGGTGTTTAGATAGCACGCCACCGCCTGGGCCCGATTTTTAACGTCAAGTTTGCCATAAAGGTTCTTGAGGTGGAATTTTACCGTATTTAGCGAGATGGAAAGATCGCCGGCAATCTGTTGATTAGTCCGCCCCAACGCAAGCGATGCCAGCAGCTCCTGCTCGCGTGAAGTGAGTCCTGAAAATGGATCGTTACTGGGTCTGCTCATATCCATAAACGGAAAAACCATTCGCCCTTCTGCAACGGCCAGTACGGTTTCTAAAAGCACGCTCGGATGGTCTGTCTTGGGGCAAAATCCCGCACCGCCAAAACGCATTACCTGACGCGGAATATCAGGCGAACCGTTACCGGTGAATACTATAATGCGCGGAGGTTTTTCAGATTTTTGCAGAGCCTGAAGAACCCCCTGACCGGAAAGGTAGGGCATGTTCCAACCAATTATACCAATGTCAAAGCTCAGCCTTTCCACCGCCTCAAGGAAACGCTCACCATCGGCGGCGGTGGCCACAAGATGAAAACGCTCGTCCTGCTCTAACAGTTGGACTATCCCAGAAAGAACCAGTGGTGACTTGTCGGCCACCACAATATCAATAGTTGCTCTTTGCTGGTTTGCGTCGGTATTCAAGGATTTTCCTTTGGTTGGCCCTTTGATTTACTTGTAATTTTTGCACCCCCGAATGGGTAGGATTTGATTTACCAGCTTCCAATATTAAAAGCAAAGTCTCATTTGCGTTATTGGCTGGCGCGGCAATCTACACATCAAACGTATGTTATTGTTTTCTAATAAAAAACCGTTGTGTTCCTCAATGTTTAAAACCATAAAATAATGTAATTTGTACACAACTTTTTGTGTGTTAATTAGAATGCTCGAGACGCACTACAAGAAAAAATGAACTTGTGTGGTCGCAATAAAGGAAGTCTGGGAAGGGAGTCCAAGAAATGAAAAAAAACCT
This sequence comes from Thalassospiraceae bacterium, assembly GCA_030637845.1. Taxonomy (GTDB): domain Bacteria; phylum Pseudomonadota; class Alphaproteobacteria; order Rhodospirillales; family Magnetovibrionaceae; genus DAOVVL01. Next base: position 2,444 of record DAOWFT010000039.1, on the reverse strand, counting down.
CATTACTGTCGCCGCTTTAGGCATGGCAGTTTTATTTACAACCCCCGCGCAAGCTGGAGGCGGCAGCTCTGCAGCAGTCGACACCGGCAACCTTAATAGCGCTTTGTTGGTTTCAAACTGCGTTGTCTGTCATGGGCAAGGTGGCGAAAGCCAGGGGTACACACCATCAATTGATGGCCTTAATAAAAACCAGATGATTAGCGCATTGATGGATTTCAAATCAGGTAACCGCAAGGGAACAATAATGCAGCGCATCGCACCGGGATACACCGACGCCCAGATCGAAGCTATCGCCAACGAACTAGCTGGAAATTAAGGGGAGGATGAAAATGTCTAATATAAAAATTAATAAAACTTCACGCCGTGATTTCCTAAAAATAGCCGGCGCTACCGGTGCCGTTTCTGCGTTTGCCATTAGCGGTTGCGCAGCAATGGGTCCATCCGGTACCGGACCACGGGTTGTTGTGGTTGGCGGCGGGTTCGGCGGATCAACCGCAGCACGTTACGTAAAAAAGTTTGGCCCCGACTTTCGGGTTACGCTTATTGAACCCAAAACCAGCTATGTTACCTGCCCGTTTTCCAATCCATACCTTGGTGGTGTAGTTGACCTTAAAACCATCACCCATGGATACGGGGGCTTAAGTAAGGCTGGTGTGCATGTTGTTCATGACATGGTTACAGGGCTTGATGCAGCAAACGGAACTGTTTCACTTTCATCCGGCGCTACGGTTGAATATGACCGTCTTATTGTTTCACCCGGCATCGATTTCAAATGGGGTCTGGGCTACGACGAGGCCGCAAGCCTGATTTCACCCCACGCATGGCAAGGCGGAAGCCAAACCGTGATGCTGAAAAAACAACTGGAAGAAATGGACGATGGCGGCACAGTGATTATTTGCCCACCGGGAAATCCGTTTCGTTGCCCACCGGGACCTTACGAACGGGCATCCATGATTGCGCATTATCTGAAAACCCACAAACCACGCTCCAAGGTTCTTATCCTTGATCGTAAGGACAAGTTTTCAAAGCAAGGCGCCTTCATGGAAGGTTGGAAGAAAAACTACACCAATATCGAATGGGTTAAAGCTACGGATGCAGGAACAATTACCTCGATAGATGCATCCACCAGAACCGTTCATACGGAAATGGATGCCCATAAGGCTGGGGTTCTTAATTTTATTCCCAACCAAAAGGCCGGCAAGATAGCCCATACCATGGGCCTTACCGGTGGTGGTGATTGGTGCCCGGTTGATCAAATTACATTTGAATCATCGGTAATTCCCAGTGTTCATGTAATTGGTGATGCCGCGGTGGTGAAAGGCCTACCTAAATCGGGTAATGCCGCAAATTCTGAAGCAAAGGTTTGCGCCTGGGCTGTTGTCCAGCTTCTTTCCGGGGTTTCGGAAGTTGAATCGGCCCTTACCTCAAACACCTGCTATTCACTGGTTACGCCAGATTACGGCATTTCAGTTACCGCGGTATGGAAAGGCACGGTGGAAAAATATGCAAAAACCGGTGGCGGTGTATCGCCGGCGGGGCAAAGTGCTAATTTCCGTGCAGACGAAGCTAAATATGCCCACGGCTGGTATGCCAATATAACCCACGATATATGGGGATAATATCCAAGCAAAAAATAGACTAATAAAAAAGCGGGATCAGCAACGATCTCGCTTTTTTACTTTTCCGTAGTTAATTTCCGGGCATTCAATCCCAGACAGGCCCAGCACCCGATAAAGGGATTGACCTTCGTTTTTTACCAACGGCTCAAGCAAATAAGAGCGCAACGGCATATAATCGCGCGACAATAACAAAACCTCCCTGCCCTCGGAAATTTGCTTACTCACAATGCTCAGAGAATGCCAACCGCTGCCAGCCACATAAATCTTGTTAGTCCAGATATTATGCCAGACAAAATTTTTCAATTTTTCCTGCAACCGGGTGTTCATTGACGGGGTGTGCCAAAGCCCGTGTGCCACTCCGCATTCGGGCAGTGTGCAAATATGGGTTCCGATTAATAGCGCATCTGGGCGCTTATCCAGCTCCAACCTAATGGCGGCAATATCTTTTTTCTGCTTGCCTCTATCTCTATCGATTGTATCGATATTGAACAATAATACTGCGATGGAAAAAAACATAGCCGCCGCAAGAATATAAGACAGTAACCTGTTTTTAAATGCCTCCCCCAGACCCGCCGTGATATCCGAGCGAAAAAGCCAGGCAATTCCAACAAAGGTAATAAACGAAGTTGGCAGTAGATAGCGTGGACTAAAGTGTTTAAGAACCAGCGCGGTCCCGACAAGCGAAACAAGAAATAAAACACCCGGAATTACAAAATCCGGATTGGTAATTTTTTTATTTTTAAGAAATGATTTAACCGCAGCTACCGCCAAAGCAACGCTAACAATATAAAACAACGCGTATTTCCATAAAAGAAATGCTGCGTT
>DAOWFT010000136.1 GCA_030637845.1 Thalassospiraceae bacterium | reverse complement strand
GAATGCCTTATGCGCCTTCGTCGGGCCTTGAGCGAATATGTAATTGATGGATTGAAAACAACAATTCCGTTGCACCAGCGCCTTGCGGTTGATGCCGACATAATCAACGGCGATTACGATATTCACTGGCTTGAAAAGTTTATGGAGCGGGGAAAATAACAACTGCCCCGGAGCATTCATGTCGCGCCCCATTCCCGGACCGCACAAACTAAGCCCTGAAATACTTGTACGCGCATACGCCGCAGGCGTTTTCCCCATGTCGGAAAGCCGCGACGACCCCACCATATTCTGGGTTGACCCGCAACTGCGCGGAATAATCCCGTTGGATGAATTGCACGTTTCAAAATCGCTAAAAAAAACAATTCGCAAAAACACATTTGAGGTCAGGTGCAATACCGCGTTTGAGCGGGTAATCGAGGCCTGCGCCCTACCCCGGCCAGACCGCTCCGGTGGGGATGGGGAAACATGGATAAACGACGAAATAATTCGCGCCTACAATGAAATGCATAAAATGGGTTTGGCCCATTCGGTTGAATGCTGGCGCGGGGATAAATTAGTCGGCGGGCTTTACGGGGTTAGTTTGCGCGGGGCATTTTGCGGCGAAAGCATGTTTTCAAATGAAACCGATGCATCCAAGGTTGCGCTGGTGCATCTGGTGGCGCGCCTCAGGCTTGGCAGATACGTCCTGTTGGATACCCAGTTTTTAACCGACCATCTAAAACGAATGGGTGCGGTGGAAATATCTAATCGTGAATATCTAGAACGCCTCGAGCGCGCGCTTGGCGTGGATGCAAAGTTTCCCACAAACGCCACGGATGATGAGATCGCCCAAGCCATCAAGGATGTTATTGGTTAGCGGGCTCTTCTTCTTTTGGTGCCTCTTCCACAATCAGGGCTTTGCAATCAAGAACCCAGATATCATAAACCGGATGCTCCAGCGCGTTTAATGCCGGACTGGACGCAAACATCCAGCCACGGAAAAGCGATTTTGCCGGCTCATTTGGGCGCACTTCCCAAATATCCAAAAACGCGGCGCTTTCCGGTGTTTCTTCCGGTGGGCGTTTGTCGCAATGACGGGCAATTACTTCTAGCGTGCCAAAAGTTACCGTATCGCCCAATGGGGCTTCGATGGTGGAAACCCTAGCGGTTACCTTGTCTAGCCCTTGCAGGACAGCTATTTGATGGGGCTCGGCAGATACGCCAAACGGCAAAAACTGGAAACCAGCCATAGCCAAGGCAAATATTGCGCCTTTTTTCATGAACGTCATATTCAGACCTTAAAGACCGCCGGAAGACTTGTTCTCGCCGCCGGTGGCAAGGAAGATGATTTCACCGACCTGATCCTCGAGCGAGCGGAAATCCTTGGTGCTGGCGACCTTGCCGCCCGGGGCAATGAATTCCTTTGCGTTGCCGGCTTCGAGTGAAATGTATTTATCGCCCATCAAGCCGCTTGAGGCGATTGTTGCTTGAGTATCCACGGGCAATTTGATTTCGGATGAAACCGAAAGCGTGACAACCGCATCAAATGTTACCGGGTCAAGCTTGGTTTCCAGTACGGTTCCGACTTTTATGCCGCTGATGCGAACGTCAGAGCCTTTGGTCAGGCCGCCAACCTTGTAAAAATTGGCATTAATTTCATATCCGCTTATTGCCCTTACTTCTGCGGTGTTATAGGCAAAATACACAAACACCCCGGCAACTAAAAGAACGGCGGCGCCCATTACGGTTTCTACTGCATTGCGTCCCATTTTAGTTGCTCTCCTTTGATGTCTTTTCCTCGTTGGCTTTTGCATGGCCTTCGCTGATTATCAGATCAAGCAGCTCGCTGACAATAACCGCATCTTGCGTGTAATCAATTGACTGGCCGTGCTTTAACACCTCCATCTCGCCGCCCGGATCCAGCACGACGAATTTCGAGCCAAAAAGGCCGTCGGTGTGAATTGCAACCGAGCTATCAAGCGGTAATTCAACCCCGCTGTCGATATCGAGGGTCACCACGGCGCGAAAGTTCTTATCCAGACGTTGCCCAGCTACTTTGCCGACCTTCAGACCGCCAAGGCGAACCTCGTCACCCACAAACAGGCCATCAACCTGATTAAACACGGCGGTGAGGGAGTAAGAGCCAACTTGTGCCTTGTCGGATATTTTTGAGCCGCCATAGGAAATAGCCATGGCCAAAACCAGCGCGGCCAAAACCAGACCGCCCACAACTGCATTTCTATCGTTCTCGTTATGCATTAACATGTCAGATTATCGCTTTGATATGATTACCTTAAGTGATCGAACCATTATGGCCGCCACGCTTCAACCCCACGCCTTGGGGTTTCCAAACCGGTGGCCAGGTCTGATCCTTCGGGTACATAGGCGCCACGGGTTCCGGTGAGATTGGGAATATGACCCAGTTGCCATTCTTTTGGTTGGGCGGCGGCTTCGGAAAGCGGTGCGTCCACCGTCTGGTGCAGCCATGCGTGCCATTCCGACGGTATTTTTGATGCCTCAACCCGGCCATTGTATATGACCCAACGCCTTTCCCGCCCATACAGGCTACCCCTGGCTTTGGTATAATAACGATTGCCAAATTCGTCTGATCCGACTTTGCGGCCAAAAAGCATGGTGTTAATCCAGGTTCCAAACGATGTCATGAAAGGTGTTGCCTCCGCCGGTTATTATTGTTCTTTAAGGGAGAATCCCTTGGCCCCCATTTAATGTCGGGACTTTATCGCACCGCAAGGGGCTTGTCGTCTAATATTAAAGCCCGCACCTTGGCGATGTAATGTCGCTCGATTCCCACCACATAACGCAAGATCACAACAAAACGGGCAAAGCCCCATAGGCTCGCCATTTGATCCTAACTAATTGCTCTTTTAGCAGATGAATCGGGCATTTTCTGGACACATTGGTTGGCTTCTGAGCCACTATATTTTGTTATCCTAAAACAAAAACTTTTTTCCAAAATAAAAAAATAAAGCTTCGAGTGTAATTTAGCTAACACCTGTAACGTACTGTTTAATAACGCTAATTATGCCTTATTAAACTACTTCATGCACAAACCCTGCCTACAAACCCCCTTGCTAGACCGTATCCATATGAGCTACATCTTGTGGGTCAGGCATTCAAAAACACGCAGGTGTTGTGCTCCACTCAATATATGGGGCCCCCATTCAATTTATGGGGAAAGGCAGCGTCTTCTGTCGTTTGCGGGGCATCAGGGGGGTCGAATTATTTAAAGACTCAGCAAAACATAATTTTAAAAACAAGAGCCAAAGGGGCTGAGAAAAACTATGCGAATTAAGCGTCACTTTACCAAGAAGGGGCAATCCCCATACGCCAACATCGAATTTCGTACCGCAAGCAGTGAAATACGCAATCCGGACGGCTCCATTGTATTCAAACTAGACGACATGGAAATACCGACGGCATGGTCGCAGGTGGCCTGCGACGTTATTGCACAAAAATACTTCCGCAAGGCGGGTGTGCCAACAAAGCTTGTGGCAGTTGAAGAAAGCACCGTCCCCTCATGGCTGTGGCGCCACACCGAGGACAAGGCCAAACTCAAAACCAAAACCAAGGCCAAGCGTCATACCTCGGAAACCAGTGCCAAACAGGTTTTTGACCGTTTGGCTGGTACCTGGACCTACTGGGGCTGGAAAGGTGGCTATTTCGATAGCGAAAAAGACGCCAAAGCATATTTTGACGAAATGCGCTTCATGCTGTGCAAGCAGATGGGTGCGCCTAACTCTCCCCAGTGGTTTAACACCGGACTGCATTGGGCCTACGGCATCGATGGCCCGGCCCAAGGCCACCATTATGTAGATTTTGAAACCGGCAAACTGGTTAAATCAAAATCCAGCTACGAACACCCGCAACCCCACGCCTGTTTCATCCAGTCCATTAAGGACGATCTGGTGCAAGAAGGCGGCATCATGGACCTTTGGGTGCGTGAAGCCCGCCTGTTCAAGTATGGCTCGGGTACCGGGACTAACTTTTCCAACCTGCGCGGTGCCAACGAGGCTCTTTCCGGTGGCGGCAAGTCATCCGGGCTAATGAGCTTCCTTAAAATTGGTGACCGCGCCGCCGGTGCCATCAAATCCGGCGGAACCACCCGCCGTGCCGCCAAAATGGTGGTGGTTGATGTTGATCACCCCGATGTTGAGGAATTCATCGGCTGGAAAGTCAAGGAAGAGCAAAAAGTTGCGGCTCTGGTTGCCGGATCAAAACTGGCGGCCAGAAACCTTTCCGCGGTGATGGATGCCTGCCACGGCGGTGCCGACGGCGACGATCAGTCACGGTTCGATCCCAAGATAAATACCGCCCTGAAAAAAGCCATTATCGGCGCACGCCGGGCGATGATCCCTGAAAACTATGTTCAGCGCGTCATTCAGTTTGCCAAACAGGGCTACACCGAAATTGATTTCCCGACCTACAACACCGATTGGGATAGTGAAGCCTACCTGACCGTTTCCGGCCAGAACTCCAACAACACGGTTCGCATCACCAACGATTTCCTTGAGCGTGTGCTGCAGGACGGTGAATGGAAACTTATCCGTCGCAAAGACGGTGAGGTCGCCAAAAGCATAAAAGCCCGTGATTTGTGGGAACAAATTGGCGGTGCGGCATGGGCGTCTGCCGATCCCGGCATCCAGTTCGATACCACCATCAACGAATGGCACACCTGCCCGGAAAGTGGTCGCATCAACGCATCGAACCCGTGCTCGGAATATATGTTCCTTGACGATACCGCATGCAATCTGGCCTCGCTTAACCTGCATACCTTCCAAAAAGAAGACGCAACACTGGATGTGCCTGCGTTTGAACACGCGGTAAGGCTGTGGACGGTTACGCTGGAAATATCGGTACTGATGGCACAATTCCCATCGGTGGAAATTGCCAAGCGTTCATACGATTTCCGCACGCTAGGATTGGGCTTTGCCAACATCGGCGGCTACCTGATGGAAGCCGGATTGGCGTACGATTCCGACGAAGGTCGCGCCATTTGCGGTTCCATATCATCACTGATGACCGGCATATCCTACGCCACCTCTGCCGAAATGGCCGGCGAAATGGGTGCGTTTCCGGGTCATGAAAAAAATAGCGATGCCATGCTCAAGGTTATTAGGAACCACCGTCGGGCGGCGCATTCCGAAAGCACTGGCTATGAAGACCTGTCAGTTCTTCCGGTGCCGCTTGACGGGGACCATTGCCCCGACGGCGCACTTGTTGCGGCGTCAGCCCAAGCATGGGACACCGCGCTTGAGCTTGGCACCATGCACGGCTATCGCAACGCCCAGACCACGGTTATTGCCCCCACGGGTACAATCGGGCTGGTAATGGATTGCGATACCACCGGTATCGAGCCTGATTTTGCCTTGGTTAAGTTCAAAAAACTGGCCGGCGGCGGATATTTCAAAATTATCAACCGCATGGTTCCGGCTGCACTTAAACGTGTTGGCTATTCCGAAGCCGAAATCGAAGCCATTGAACGTTACGCCCTTGGCCATGGAACGCTAAAAAATTCCACAGGCGCCATTAGCAATGAAAGCTTGATCAAAAAAGGTTTCACCGACGAAGCGCTTATCCTTCTCGATACCGCACTTAAAGACGCGTTTGATATCAAGTTCGCATTTAATAAATATGCATTAGGCGAGCCGTTCTGCAACGAAACGCTGAATATCGAACTTGAAAAACTAAACGACGTGTCGTTCGATATGCTGGCCCATCTTGGCTTTTCAGAAGAAGACATCATTGAAGCCAACACCCACGTTTGCGGTTCAATGACCCTCGAAGGGGCGCCTCTTTTGAAAGATGAACATCTGCCAATATTTGATTGTGCTTCACCATGTGGTCGCATTGGCAAACGTTCGCTCAGCGCCGAAAGCCACATTCGTATGATGGCATCTTCCCAGCCGTTCATATCGGGTGCTATTTCCAAGACCATCAACATGGCCAACAGCGCAACCATTGATGATTGCATGAACGCTTACATGCTTTCATGGCAGTTAGGCTTGAAAGCCAACGCGTTATACCGCGATGGCTCGAAACTAAGCCAGCCGTTGCAGGCAACGCTGCTGGAAGACGATATCTCGGAAGAAGACGAAACCACCGCAGAAAGGCTGGCTAATGCTTCAACCACCGACCGGGCGGAAATTATCGCCGAGCGAATTGTTGAACGCATAATCGAGCGTGACCGCCTGCCCGATAGGCGCAAGGGTTATACCCAAAAAGCCATAGTCGGCGGACACAAGGTTTATTTGCGTACCGGCGAATACGAAAACGGACGCATCGGCGAAGTGTTTATCGATATGCACAAAGAAGGTGCGGCGTTCCGTTCATTGATGAACAACTTTGCCATCGCCATTTCCATTGGCCTGCAATACGGCGTGCCGCTGGAAGAATTCGTTGAAGCCTTTACCTTCACCCGGTTCGAGCCTTCGGGTCTGGTCGAGGGTAACGACACCATCAAGATGTCCACCTCCATACTGGATTACATCTTCCGCGAATTGGCGGTTAGCTACCTG
>DAOWFT010000124.1 GCA_030637845.1 Thalassospiraceae bacterium | reverse complement strand
GGTAAACGCAGCGTCCTTTTTGATCCAACCTGACGGTGACCTCGGCCTGAGCATCGGTTCCGCCGGTAACAGCCTGAACCTGATAAAGCTGGAGCCGGGCCTCATGGGGGAACAACGGTGTAACCGCATTAAATGCCGCATCCACAGGCCCATCACCGGTCGAATTGCAGGATTTAATCTCGCCATCAATATTCATTTCGAGGCTGGCCTGAGGCGGATTGTGAGCCGTGCCACAGAGTATTTCCAGCGCCACCATGGAAAGGCGGTCATTGGCGCGGAATATCTCGTCATCGACCAAGGCCATTATGTCTTCGTCAAAGATTTCTTTTTTCTTGTCGGCTAAATCCTTGAAGCGGGTAAACGCATCTTCCAACGCATTGTCGCCAAGGTCGTATCCCAAATCTTGCAATTTATCACCAAACGCGTGGCGGCCGGAATGTTTGCCCAAAACCAATTTTGATTCGGTTAAGCCCACGGATTCAGGTGTCATTATTTCATAGGTTCCGGCGTGCTTTAACATTCCGTCCTGATGGATACCGCTTTCATGGGCAAACGCATTTTTTCCGACAATGGCCTTGTTCGGTTGCACATTAAATCCGGTAATGGTTGAAACCAGACGCGATGCCTTGATTATATTTTCGGTTTTTATGCCGGTGGTATAAGGCATCAAATCATTACGGGTTTTGAGCGCCATAACGATCTCTTCCATCGCCGCATTACCGGCCCGCTCGCCCAGACCGTTTATTGTGCATTCGACCTGGCGGGCACCTACCGCGACTGCGGCCAACGAATTGGCAACCGCCAAGCCTAAATCATTATGGCAATGAACCGATATAATGGCCTTGTCCATATTGGGCACATTATTCATAACGTGGCTAATAAGGTCGGCAAATTCCGCAGGTATGGCGTAACCAACGGTATCGGGAATATTGATGGTGGTGGCACCAGCGGCAATCGCGGCCTCAACACAGCGACAAAGAAAATCTCGCTCAGTCCGCGAGCCGTCTTCGGCCGACCATTCTACATCGTCGGTAAAGTTTCTGGCCAAGGTCACGCTTTCGGTAACTTTTTCCAAAACTTTTTCCGGGGCCATTTGCAGTTTGTATTCCATGTGCAACGGGCTGGTGGAAATAAAGGTATGAATACGCGAACGCTCCGCCGGTTTTATGGCATCGGCACAACGTTCGATATCACCACGGGTAGCACGAGCCAGCCCGCAGACGGTTGAATTTTTAACCACCTTGGCTATTTCATTTACCGCTTCGAAATCACCGTCCGATGCTATGGGGAAACCGGCCTCAATAACATCGACGCCCATTTCTTCGAGCAAAAGTGCTATGCGCATCTTTTCATCGAGATTCATGGAGGCGCCCGGCGACTGCTCGCCGTCACGCAAGGTTGTATCGAAAATTATAATTCGATTATTGTCTGGTCTATTTTTGTCTGTGTTTGTCATAAAACTAGGTCCTTGAGACTGCTTGTTTGGAACGTGCAATTAATTTCACGAAAGGTTTTTTTCCTTTTCCCCTGAACGTCACCAGCCTTAACAAAATTTGGCCGTAGGCGTCAGGGGCTCCTAAGCAGAAGGTCCCTGGATGTGAGAAGCAAAAGTGAAAGAGCGCCAAGCAGTACCCATGCGCCAGCCACCCACTCACCCGACTGGGTGGCGACTTTGGCCTTGGCTTGGGCTTTAGCCCCAGCAATGGTTCTGCTTCTTTGCATTAATAACCCTTTTAAAACTTGAGAGCCATTTCGGCCCCGTTTACCCCACCATAAAGACAGCCCGGCCCCTGTTTTGTCAATGTTTATTGGGGGTTTTTGGGTTTTTTTGAGCCGTTTGCACCGCCCCCGCCATTTGTCGTACATTCTGGGCAGATAATTCATATTCATCAGAAACAAGGGATTTACCATGGGAGAGGTGTTGGACAGGGCTTTTAAGGCGTTAAAAACTCTGCCCGAGCAAGAGCGCGAGCGCATTGCCTGGGAAATAATCGAACGGGTCGAAGACAAGACCGAGTGGGATAAAATTATTTCCACCGACACGGCCCAAGATTGGTTGGAAAAGGCTTCGGCCAAGGCGTTAAAAGAATACACCAAGGTGGCCGACAAACTGGCCATGAAGTTTATATCGCTGAACATGGATAATGTTCTGCGCGAAGGCAGCTATTGGGAAACCTTCGATGATTTGCCCATCGATGTAAAAAAACTGGCGGAAAAAAATTATAAGTTATGGAAAGAAAGCAAAAACTCACCCGGGTTACGTTTTAAACAAATACATAAAACCCTGCCCATATATTCATTTCGGGTCGGAATGAAACACCGCACGGTGGGGGTCGAAACCGATGACGGCAAAATCGCCTGGTTTTGGGTGGGCTCGTTTGAGACGTTTAATAAAACCATTGGTGAATAAAAAAAGGCGGAGCCATGTTTGCGGCCCCGCCTTTAATTTAACTAAGCGACCAAGTGGTCGCCGCCGCTTATGCGGCGCTCTTTAAAAAAAGCTTAGTTCTTTTCTTTATCAACCAACTGGTTCTTGGCAATCCACGGCATCATGGCGCGAAGTTTTTCGCCCACTTCTTCGATGCCGTGTTCGGCGTTGCGGCGCCGGGTGGCTTTAAAGCTTGGCTGTCCGGCCTTGCATTCGAGCATCCAGTCGCGGGTGAAACGGCCCGACTGAATATCGTCCAGCACCCGTTTCATTTCTTTCTTGGTATCGGATGTAATGATACGCGGCCCGGTTACATAATCGCCGTATTCGGCGGTGTTGGAAATTGAATAGCGCATGTTGGCCATGCCGCCTTCGTACATCAAATCCACAATTAACTTTACTTCGTGCAGGCATTCGAAATATGCCATTTCCGGTGCGTAGCCGGCTTCGGTCAGGGTTTCGTAACCGTTTTTGATAAGTTCGGTCAGGCCACCGCAAAGAACAACCTGTTCGCCGACTAGATCGGTTTCTCATTCTTCTTTAAACGTGGTTTCGATAACACCGCTGCGTCCGCCACCAATGGCAGAAGCGTACGACAATGCAATTTCAAGCGCGTTGCCCGATGGGTTCTGATGAACCGCAACCAAGCACGGCACACCGCCACCTTTTTGGTATTCGCCACGAACAGTGTGGCCGGGGCCTTTTGGTGCAATCATGAACACATCAAGGTCTTCGCGTGGTTCGATTAAATTAAAATGAACATTAAGACCGTGAGCAAAAACCAATGCCGAGCCTTTTTTCATGCTGCCAACAAGGTCGGCGTAATAAAGATCGGCCTGAAGCTCATCTGGCACCAGCATCATAACAACATCTGCCCAGGCACCGGCCTCTGCCGGGGTCATGCATTTGATGCCCTCGCCTTCGGCTTTTTTACGCGAGGCAGAGCTTTCGCGTAGCGCAACGCAAACATCCTTTACGCCGCTATCGCGAAGATTAAGTGCATGGGCATGGCCTTGGCTGCCGTAGCCGACGATGGCAACTTTTTTGCCTTTGATAAGTTTTACATCAGCATCCTGATCGTAATAGACACGCATTTGATTAGTTTCCTTAAAGTTGGGGGGTCAATTATATTTGGTATATTTAGTTAAAGTGATTGGGTTCCACGGGAAATTGCAACAACGCCGGAGCGCGATAAATCAACTAATCCCAATGGTTTCATTAATTCGGCGAACGCGTCTAACTTGCCGGTATCGCCGACTATTTCAAAAACAAAGCTTTCGTTGGAGCTGTCGACCACACGGGCGCGGAAAATATCCGCAATCCTAAGGGCCTCAACCCTATGCTCGCCGGTGCCGACAACTTTTACCAATGCAACTTCGCGCTCTACCGAGGGGCCGTCAAGGGTTAGATCGGCGACATTATGAATGGGCACCAAACGGCTAAGCTGGGCCTTTATCTGCTCAATAATCATTGCGGTCCCGGTGGTAACAATGGTAATGCGCGAAAGCCCACGCTTATGGCGGGTTTCGGCCACGGTCAGGCTTTCGATGTTGTAGCCACGGCCTGAAAACAGGCCGATTACACGGGCCAACACGCCCGGTTCGTTATCGACCAGTACAGAAATAGTGTGGCTGTTGATTGATTTTTCTTGCACTTTTTTATTCCTCTAAGCGGTTGGGCGCTGGCCTAAACCAGAACCATGCCTTCTTCTGAAACGGGTTTTTCTGCCTTGTCATCGGGGCCGAACAGCATCTCATTATGGGCCGCACCCGATGGGATCATCGGAAACACGTTTTCGCTCTGATCAACGCAAATATCGGCAACAACAAAGGTGTCGCTTTCCATCATTTCGGTGATTACACCGTCAAGCTCTTCTGGTTTGGTTGCGCGCAGACCCTTGCCGCCAAAACTTTCGGCCAGCTTTACAAAATCAGGCAGGCTTTCCATGTAGCTTTCGGAATAGCGCGACCCGTGGAGCAGTTCCTGCCACTGGCGAACCATTCCCATGTACTGGTTATTAAGAATAAACACCTTAACCGGCAGGCGGTACTGGGCAATTGCCGATAGCTCCTGAATGTTCATCAAGATGGATGCCTCGCCCGCAATATCAACAACCAGCGCCTTCGGATGGGCAACCTGCACGCCCATGGCCGCAGGCAGGCCATAACCCATGGTGCCAAGGCCGCCCGATGTCATCAGGTGATTTGGCTTTTCAAATTTAAAATGCTGGGCTGCCCACATTTGATGCTGGCCAACCTCGGTAGTGATGAACACATCCTTGCGGTCCTTGCTCAGCTCATACAAACGTTCGATAGCATATTGCGGCATGATGGTTTTTTTATCATCACGGTACGATAGGCATTTCTTTGCTCGCCAACTATCAATTACCTTCCACCATGATTTTAGGGCTTTGCCATCAATTTTTGCTTGGCTGGTTTTCCATATTTTTATGAAATCTTCCAACACATGCGCAACATCGCCGATTATGGGAAGGTCAACCATCACGCTTTTATTTATCGAACTGGGGTCGATATCAATGTGAATTTTTTTCGAATTAGGCGAAAACGCATCAAGCCTGCCGGTTATGCGGTCATCAAAACGCGCACCTATGCAAACCATAACGTCGCAATCGTGCATCGCCATGTTTGCTTCATAGGTTCCGTGCATGCCGAGCATGCCGAGGAACTGCTCATCCGATGCCGGAAACGCACCAAGCCCCATCAACGTCAGCGTTATGGGGGATTCTGTCAGGTGAGTAAGCTGGGTCAAAAGCTGCGCTGCCCCGGGGCCGGAATTGATAACCCCGCCACCGGCATAAATAATCGGCTTTTTAGCGCCGGCCAACATCTTGACCGCTTCCTTGATTTTTGCGCTGTCGCCCTTAACCTGCGGGTTGTAGCTTTTGTGAACGATCTTGTTCTTTGGAACATAATCGCCAAGAGCCATCTGCACGTCCTTGGGCAGGTCAATAACAACCGGGCCGGGCCGTCCGGAACTGGCAACATGAAACGCTTCGTGAACTATGCGGGCAAGGTCTGTTATGTCCTTAACAAGATAATTATGTTTGGTGCAGGGCCGGGTTATGCCGGTGGTGTCGGCTTCTTGAAATGCATCGTTGCCGATAAGGTGCGTCGGCACCTGACCGGTTATGCAAACCATGGGAATTGAATCGAGCATGGCATCAAGCAATCCGGTAACCGCATTGGTGGCACCAGGCCCGGATGTAACCAGAACACAGCCAACCTTGCCGGTTGATCTGGCGTAACCTTCGGCGGCATGAACCGCGCCGCCTTCTTGGCGAACCAAAACATGACGCAGCTTGTTTTGCTGAAAAATAGCATCGTAAATAGGAAGAACCGCGCCACCGGGATAGCCGAAGACAACATCAACGCTTTGATCGTGTAATGCCTTGATCAGTATTTCAGCGCCGTTCATCTGTTGGTCTGCCATTGTTCTTTCCTTAAATATTATTTTTGTCTCAAAAAACGCAAAGTGGGCCGCACCCCATGGGGCGGGCCCGGAATTGAGGCGCAAACTAGCCTTTCAGGGATTTTCGGTCAACAGAAACTCGTCAATAAATGAAAAGATTTTACCCCTTGAGCTTTCCGAATATTGCGCGAGCCTAAGCACCCCATCGCCCATTTGGTGCCGCGCCCAGGTAAGCTGGCGCTTGGCATAGTTGCGAGACGCGGTTTTGGCCTTTTCTAAGGCATCAATAATGCTCATTTCACCCCTGATATGGGCCGCCAGCTCAGGCACGCCCAACGCCTTCATGGCGGGCAAATCCTTGTCCAGCCCCAGTTTTAAAAGGTTTTTGACCTCATCCAGTGCGCCAGCCTCCATCATTTTATCAAAGCGGGCGTTGATGGCGGCATAAAGGACGTCGCGTTCGGGCAATAACTGGACCGTGGCAAACGCCATATCAGGAAAAACCACCTTCTTTGGCTCATCGCGCCAGTCGGAAAACGGCCTGTCGGTGGAAAGTGTAACCTCATAAGCCCTTATCAGGCGCTGGGAATCCGTCGGGGCGATGCGGGCGGCACTGAGCGGATCAATTTCAGCCAACTTGGCGATGAACTCACCCTCACCTGCTTCATCCCACAGGGCGCGGGCCTTTTTGCGCGTGTCGGGATCAACTTCGGGAATCGGCGACAGGCCCTCGGTTAATGCTTTCAGATAAAGCCCGGTGCCGCCAACCAACAAGGGTATGCGGCCATCCGCCAATGCTTGCTCGATCTCAGGTTTTGCCATTTCCAGCCAACGGCCAGCCGAGCAGACCTCGGACGCGGGCAGCACACCGAACAATCGGTGCGGGCAACGGGCCTCGTCATCGGGTGAGGGCCGGGCGCTAAGGATTGAAAGCTCCTTATAGACCTGCTGGGAATCAGCATTGATTATGGTAGATGGATATTTTTCTGCTATATCCAATGCTAGGGATGATTTACCGCTGGCAGTCGGGCCGGCGATTATCAACGCTTTAAATTTTTTTATTGATACGGCTTTTGACAACATGGACCTCGTTCTAACAATTATAGCCCCACCGGGACGCAGAAAAATATCTGACGCCATTGTTGCGCGTGTCAGGGGCGC
>DAOWFT010000176.1 GCA_030637845.1 Thalassospiraceae bacterium | reverse complement strand
TGTATCCAGCTTCATGTCTTCGGCTTTTATCAAATGGCCACGATCAAGCCCGCTATTCCTGTATGATGCCCTTGTTGCCTGAGATAATTTATTGGGCTCATCAAAAATATCAAGATCGGGCCGAAACCAGCTGTTACGTCTTTTAATTATTGATGGGGCTGAAACCATTTCTGCTGTCAGTTGGTATGCAACAAAATCAGCGGTGCGTCGGTTTTTATTAAACGAAACTGCAAAATTAATATTGCTACCCTTGCACAAGCTAACAATATTTTTTGTGTTGCTTGTATATTTTGGTGCTTGCCCTTGAACAAAAGCCACCTTGCATCCGGCAAAGTCCGTAGCGGCGTTTGCGGATGTATGCGGGGCTAAGGCGCAGGCAAAAATTGCTATTGCAGGCAGGTATTGCATCGGTTTCATATGGAGGGCCACCCCCGGTGTTTCAATAATACCTCGAAATTATAATAAAATACCCTTAATAAGTGTATAGTAAAAATACATCAGGATATGCCGCATCAATGGCGGCGGGGTGGATATTGCGCTGTTTCAAGCGCTTATCGGTGCTATAAGTGTCGGCAAGACAACAAGACAAGAAGTGACCGCGCAAACATTAAATCCAGAAAGCCAGCCCCATGAAGCGAGCAAAACCATCTCCAAAAAAGGAAGCGGTCAACATCGCCTCGACCGGTAAAGGCTCTGGTAAAGGCTCTGGTAAAGACGCGGGCAAAGATGCGGGCGATGCAGATACCCTTTCTCCGGGGCTTTACGTTATCGCCACCCCGATAGGCAACATGGAAGACATTACCTATCGGGCGGTGAGGATGCTTAAATCGGTGGACGCGCTGGCAACCGAAGACACCCGGGTTACATCAAAATTATTAAACCGCTATGGCATCGCCAGGCCGAACCCGACATTTTCCTGTTTTGAACACAATGAATCCCGTGCGGTTGCGCGCATCAGGTCGCTGGTTGAAGACGGCAAGGCAGTTGGGTTGGTATCCGATGCCGGCCTTCCCGGCATTAGCGACCCCGGTTTCAGGGTAATAAGCACGCTGCTCGAAGAAGGTATCCATGTAGAGGTAATACCCGGCGCCAACGCCGCGACGGTTGGGTTGGTGGCATCGGGACTTGCAACATCCAGTTTTACATTTTTGGGCTTCCCTTCGCGCAAAAGCGGAAAGCGCAAAAGTGCGCTGGAGTCTGAGCGCGAAAGCCCGCACACAATTGTTTTGTACGAAAGTCCGCACCGCATTGGTGCGTTTTTACAAGACGCGTTTGATGTTTTGGGTGACCGCAGAGCCGTGGTTGCAATGGAGCTAAGCAAAAAGTTCGAACGTTTTAGCCGCGGAACGCTATCAGAGCTGGCGGAAATATTTGCAGATGAAAAACCCAAAGGAGAAATAACCGTAATTATCGAGGGCATGGTTCGGAGCCCACGAAAAAAAGAAAATAAATACCGCAAAGAAAGCACAAACGACTGATGGCCAAGCATAAATCAGCAAAAGGTGGGGGCGAGCAAAAGCGAAGAGTTTTCCTGAACCGGATTGCAAAGATTTTTTCCGTTTCCGTTCCTCGGGCTGAAAAAATTGTATCCATAAAACTTAAAAGCTCGGTTCGCATAAACCGTCTTTCGCCAATGGCTGTTGATGAAATACTTATCGGCCTTGATAGGCTGGGCTGCGAGCTTGAGCCAATTTCGTGGTGCGATGATGCCTATTTTCTTAAAAGCGAAAAGGGAACCTTGGCTGAAAGCAAATTGTTCAAGGATGGCCACGTTTACATTCAAAATGCATCAAGCCTTATCCCGGCGTTGGTAATGGGGCCAAAATCAGGCGAGCAATTGCTTGATTTATGTGCGGCCCCGGGCGGTAAGTCGGCCCACATGGCAGCCATAGCCGCCAGTGCCGGCGCGCCTGCCCATATATGGGCAAACGATGCCCTCAGGATAAAAAAATTAGAAGATGTTTTAACAATCTTTCACGTGCCGAATGTTCATTTAAGCGCGCATCAAGGTCAATTCATTGACCGCAGTTTTGATGCCCAGTTTGATCGCATCTTGCTTGATGCCCAATGCTCGGGCGAGGGGATGTATAATCTATCGCGCTCCGATGCCTTAAAACACTGGACCCTGGACCGGGTTCAAAAAATGGCATACCTGCAACAAAAAATGCTCAGTTCGGCATGGAAGGTATTAAAACCGGGTGGGGTGTTGGTTTATTCCACCTGCACCTATGGCCCGGAAGAAAATGAAGCCCCCATCAGCCGCCATTTAAAACACAATCTCGATGCCAGCATCGAAGCCATAGATTTGGATATTGGCGGACGCATGCACGGGCTTAAATCATGGGAGGGCGCGCAGTTTCACCCCGACCTTAAAAATGCCATTCGCGTAATGCCGTCCGAACATATGGAAGGCTTCTTTGTCTGCCGACTTCGCAAAGCCGCTTAAGCGGCGGCAAATAGCCCTAGCCACAATGAACCGATGGCATGAATGGCAAGGGTCGTTTTAATGGCGACAAGCATCTTTTTTGTATCTGCCGGCCGGCGTATTATAAATGCGGTCCTGATAGATGCACCCAGCATTAGCAGGGGCAGCAATAACGCCGCACCCGGCAGAAATTGTTGATAGACCATAAATCCGATTAATAAAAATGCCAGCAGGTGCAATCCTGAATAAAGTATCGCGGTATTTTTATGCCCCAGCCTGACCGCCAGTGTTCGTTTAGCGGCCTTGGCATCGGCGGCCATGTCGGGAACTTCGTTTACAATAAGTATTAGCGCCACCCACAATCCGATAATTACCGAGAACACAAACCCCTCAAGGTTGGTGCCCGATCCTTGCAGCCATGCCGCACCCATTACGGGCAGGGGGCCAAAGCCAACCCCCACCGCCAGTTCACCAAGTCCGCGGGTGGAAAGCGCCAGTGGCGGTACTGAATAGGCAACCCCAAGCATCACCCCGCCGGCGCCCATGGCGATTACCGCCCAGCCTTTTAAGGTGGCCAGCCACAGGCCAAGCACCAATGACAGCATTAACAATGTCCAGCCAAGACGCGCCATTTGAGAGATGTTCATAATTTCATTTTGGATAAAACGCGAACCGCCGGTGAAGGGAAAAATCCGAGCATCATTTATGCGATCGGTTCCGTTTTTATCGTCATGGACATCGTTGAGAATATTTATACCGCCGTGTGCCAGTGCGGTTGCCGCAAGTGCCAGCAAAAATAAATATAAATCAAATGAACCTGTCTGGCCGTAACCCCATGCGCTACCCGCCAGCACAGGAATTATTGAGGCGCTTAAAAATGCCGGTCGGGTAGCCATGGCCCAGCGTCGCAACATGGGCAGGGTGCCCGGTTGACAAAGTTGGGTTGGGTTTGGCTCACCCATAACCATGTGACCTCAATATGCTGTTGCGAAAATTGCGTCCACGGTGGCTGGTTTTCCGGTTATAACGCAAACACCTTCTTTGCCGTCTTGGTCATA
>DAOWFT010000088.1 GCA_030637845.1 Thalassospiraceae bacterium | reverse complement strand
GGCGGTATTTGTTTCGCAATCCGGCGAAACCGCAGATACGCTGGCGGCGCTAAGGTTTGCCAAAAATGGTGGACAAAAAATTGTTTCCGTCGTCAACGTCCATGAAAGCACCATGGCACGGGAATCGGACACCGCACTATTAACCTATGCCGGGCCCGAGGTTGGCGTTGCCTCAACCAAGGCATTTACCACCCAGCTGGTGGTTCTTGCCTGTTTTGCCATAGCCCTTGGCCGTGCCCGCGGGACGTTGGATGGTAAAAACGAAGCCAAACTGGTGGAAGCGCTGACCGAGGTGCCATCGCGCGCCGCCGAGGTGCTAAACCACGATGAACGCCTCAAGGAACTGGCCCAAGAAATAGCCAAGGCCAGCGATGTTTTGTATTTGGGACGGGCAACCAGCTTTCCCATTGCGATGGAGGGGGCGTTAAAGCTAAAGGAAATAAGTTACATTCACGCCGAAGGCTACCCGGCAGGTGAAATGAAACATGGCCCCATTGCCCTTATTGATGAACACGTTCCGGTTATTGTTATTGCCCCCAGCGACGAATTATTTGAAAAAACCGCATCCAATATGCAAGAAGTAATCGCCCGCGGGGGGCGGGTGATATTTCTTTCTGATAAACAAGGCTGCGAAAAGCTGGGCAAACTTGCAGCCGCCACCGTTGAGCTGCCGACAGTAAACCCATTTGTCGCACCAATTTTATATGCCATTCCGGCGCAACTTCTGGCTTATCACACCGCGGTAATAAAAGGCACAGACGTTGACCAGCCTCGAAATCTGGCCAAATCGGTAACAGTTGAATAGGCTTTCAATGCCCAATTTCGTTTACGTACTGGGAAGCAATGGCAAGGGCGGCCCGCGCACCTACGTTGGTTGGACAAACGATCTGGCGGCACGGCTGCAAGCGCACAATTCAGGCCGTGGGGCAAAATCGACCCGGGGCCGCAGCTGGGTTTTGCTGTATGCGGAAAAGTTTGCAAGCAAAAGCGACGCGATGAAACGGGAATGGCATTTAAAACGTGAACGAAAAACCAGACAGATGTTGCTAAGCGTAATCCAGTCCATTTAGTTGAGCCCCCACTTAGTTGAGCCCCCATTTAATTGAGAATGGTATCGTCGGCCATTTCAATAAGGTCGCGGCCATTTCGTTTTGCCTTATAAAGTGCGGCATCGGCCCGGCGGACGGTGTCTTCAAAATTTTCGCTGGGAATGTGTAGCGATACCCCACCGCTGATTGTAATGTCGGTGCTTTCCATTACTTCTGTGCTTATTCGTTGCGCGATTGTAAATGCTTGATCAATTTTTGTATCGGGCATAAGCACGAGGAATTCTTCACCACCAAAGCGGATGGCCAGATCCGAGCTTCTTACTTCATCGGTAATTATTTCCGAAACGGCGCAAAGTAAAACATCGCCGGCATGATGGCCCTGACTGTCGTTATATTTTTTAAAATGATCGAGATCCATTAAAAGAACGCAAAACGGTTGATTGTTTCTGGATGACATAGGAATTAGTTTTTCAACAAAAATCTCAAGTCGCCGTCGGTTGCCGAGACCGGTAAGCGGGTCACGCAATGACATATTGCGATTAACAATACTAAGACGAATATTATCGAGCAGGGTTACATTTAGCGTGCGGATAATTTTCAGCATAATTATGTAGTAAAGTCCGGTTGCCGCAGCAACGAGATAGGCCTGACGTTCATCCAGCGATATCAGTCGTATGGATACCGGCAATATGGAAATGGAAAAATACGTTATCATCGAACGGAAGGAATGGCTGTAAAGCGCAATCGCTGCCCCGCTAAGTGAAATCATGGTTAGCGTAACAAAAAGAACATTTTGAAAAATATTCGCGTTATAGGGAAAAAATGCGGTTGACGCCCACAGCGCACCCATAATTACAAGTGCATAATAGAACCAGCTTTCCCACTTTTTGGTAGTCGCGGAATCTATTTTTCCAATTTCTGCATTTTTTCTGTAATTAATTATAAGAAAAATGCGAAACACAAGCATAAAAACAAATGCACCGATCCAGGGCAAAAGAATGTTTTGCTCAACATCGTTCCAGACAAATGAAACAAAAATAACCATTGCAACGGAAATGCCCATAAGCCCGATTATGCCACTTTGATAAAGGGCATTTGCTCTGGTGCGGGCGATTTCCTGGTTTATTTCGTTTTCAAGTGTCATTTATTCTGTACCGTCATTGGCTATTCATGCTGGCCTGTCTTTGTTGAGCTTCGATTGACCATTTGCTTTTAATAAATGAAAGAACCGCCCAAATTTCTTCATCCGATAATGTGTCGCCGAATGCAGGCATTCCGCTCTTTATATTTTTTGGAAGCATCCCCGCCCCACCTAATTTTGTATAGCCAAAAAGAAGCTTGTCATCGTGATGCCATGTATGGCCGCTGTCATTGTGTGGAGGGGCAGGCAGGGTGCCATCAGATTTTTTTACCTGCCAGCCAGACTCGCCCTCAAGGTTGGCGCCATGACATGCGGCGCAATTTTCAGCGTAAACGCTTTCCCCAATTTCAACCGCCCGTTCGTTTGACGCATCAGCCGAAGTAATGGCATCATCGCCACAGGCGCTAACCGAGGCCCCCATAACAATAATTAATGCAGCGATATTAAAGCGCGCTATCATATATTGACCCCAATTCATTAACGGTTACATTACCTAACCAAGCTAAACCCTACACGGTTATGAGGTCAAATTGACCTGTTGCATGGCGTGACCTAGGAAAAACCCCAAGGAGAAATTATCCATGTCCATGATAAAAATTAAACGTGTGATTATAATAGCGCTCAGTGCTTTGTTTCTCGCTCAGCCGGCAATGGCCGAGCCTAAGTTTGGTGCAGACTGCCCATACAAAGATGGTGCCAAATATAACCATTCAGGCGAGATGATGAAAAAAATGCATCATGAAAAATCAATGTCTGGGCATATGAAAATGCCCAGAAGCGGCGGGCAGGATACGTTCACCGCAATAAAGGAAATAGTCGGCATATTAGAGGCAGACCCCAATACAGACTGGGCCAAGGTTGATATCTCGGCGTTACGCGAACATCTGGTTGATATGAATATGGTTATGACCACTTCAAGCGCTGCGCAAAAAAATATTCCGGGCGGAATTATCATTGATGTTACCGGGCGTGGCCGCACCTATGACGCCATAATAAACATGATAAAACCGCATTCGGCCCAGCTTGCCCATATTCCTAATTGGAAAGTAGCCGTAGAAGGCATAGATAATGGCATGCGCCTGACGGTCACAGCAGATGATCCATCCGAGCAGGCCCGTATCAGGGGCCTAGGGTTTTATGGCATTATGACCACCGGGGCCCATCACCAGCCCCATCACCTAGGAATGGCCACTGGGCAAATGGTTCATTAATAATAATCAATTTTTTGGAATAATAAAAATGCAACTAAAAGATCCAAAGCTTATTAAAGACAAATGCTATGTAAATGGCAAATGGGTTGCTGCCGGGTCGGGCGAAAGTTTTGCCGTGACCAACCCGGCAAGCGGTGACGTTATTTCAACCGTTCCTAATTTTGGCAGAGATGAAACCCGCGCCGCAATTCAGGCCGCCGAAGATGCATATCCCGCATGGCGGGCTAAAACAGCCAAGGATCGCGCCAACCTTTTGCGTAATTGGTTTGAGCTAATTATCGATGCGGCGGACGACCTTGCCCAACTAATGACCGCCGAACAGGGCAAGCCGCTGGCCGAGGCCCGTGGCGAAATTGTTTATGGCGCATCATTTGTTGAATGGTTCGCTGAGGAAGCAAAACGTATTTATGGCGACACCATACCATCACCGGCAAATGATCGACGCATAGTGGTGGTAAAAGAACCCGTCGGCGTTGTTGCCGCAATCACCCCGTGGAATTTCCCCATAGCAATGATTACGCGTAAATGCTCCCCGGCCATTGCCGTTGGCTGTACGGTTGTTATAAAACCTGCCGAAGACACCCCGCTTTCGGCCTTGGCCTTGGCCGAACTGGCCGAACGTGCCGGCATTCCAGCCGGCGTTATAAATGTTATTACCGGCGATCCGGTGCAAATTGGTGGCGAGCTAACCTCCAACCCTACGGTGCGCAAATTGTCGTTTACCGGCTCAACCGAGGTTGGCAAGATTTTGATGCGCCAATGTTCCGATACGGTGAAAAAAGTTTCCATGGAACTTGGCGGCAATGCGCCGTTCATTGTTTTTGATGATGCCGATATTGATGCGGCTGTTGTGGGTGTTATGGCATCTAAATATCGCAATACCGGGCAAACCTGCGTCTGTGCCAACCGTATATTTGTGCAATCGGGTGTTTATGACGAATTTGCAAAAAAAATGGCGGCAGCGGTTGGCGAATTAAAAGTCGGCGACGGTTTTGCTGATGGTATAACCCAAGGCCCGCTTATAAATATTGAAGCCATCGAAAAGGTCGAACGCCTGGTTAAAGACGCAACCCAAAAAGGGGCCCGGGTAATTACCGGCGGCACCCGCCATGAACTGGGCGGAACCTACTATACCCCTACGGTTTTGGCCGATGTCACCACCGATATGGCTTGTGCCACCGAAGAAATATTTGGCCCCGTGGCCCCGCTTTATAAATTCGATGATGAAGCCGAGGTTATTAAAATGGCCAACGATAGCCCCGCTGGCTTGGCCGCATATTTTTATTCGCGCGATATTGGCCGCGTTTGGCGGGTGGCGGGTGCGCTTGAATATGGCGTAGTTGGCATTAACGAAGGAATTATCTCGACCGAGGTAGCTCCCTTTGGCGGATTTAAGGAATCCGGCATTGGTCGCGAAGGCTCCAAATATGGAACCGAAGAATTCCTCGAAATAAAATATCTTTGCATGGGCGGGCTTAATTAATGGGCGAGGGGAAGAGCGCCATGATAATGGGCGAGGGGAAGAACGCCATGATAATGGGCGAGGAGTAAAGCGCTGTGAGCAAATTTGATTATGATCTTCTAACTATTGGTGCCGGTTCCGGCGGGGTGCGGGCATCGCGCCTTTCGTCCGGGTTTGGCGCGCGCGTTGGTATTGTTGAAAACTCGCGCATTGGCGGAACCTGCGTGATGCGCGGTTGCGTTCCAAAAAAACTTTTGGTTTATGGCTCGCACTTTGCCCACGATTTTGAAGATGCCAAGGGTTTTGGCTGGCAACTTGATGAGCCAAAGATTAACTACTCGAAACTTATATCTGACAAAAACACCGAACTAGACCGTCTTGAAAATGTTTACGGGCGAATCTTGCGCGAAAATGGTGTTTCTCATCTTGAAGGTATCGGCCGCGTAACTGGCCCCAATACGGTTGAGGTAACCGGGGCGGATGGAACAAAAGAATATAGTGCTGAAAAAATACTTGTTACCACCGGTGGCTGGCCGCACTTGCCGCAGGTTCCGGGAGTAGAGTACGCCATAACCTCGAACGAGGCGCTTGAGCTGGAAACCCTGCCCAAGCACATAGTAATTGTTGGTGGCGGTTATATAGCAGTTGAATTTGCCGGAATGTTCAACGCCCTTGGGGTCAAGGTAACAATAATTATTCGTGCCGGAAATATATTGCGCGGCTTTGACGAAGACGTCCGCGATACCCTGGCCGAAGAAATGGAAAAATCAGGAATTATAATTAATCGCGAATGTGTGGTGCGGGGAATTGAAGAAACCGCAGACGGATATTCATTGCGCCTGCACGGCACCGAAACCATTGAATGCGACAAGGTAATGTATGCCACCGGACGCAAGCCAAATACCTTTGGTCTTGGTCTTGTTGAGGCCGGTGTCGAATTGGATGAAGGCGGCGCGGTCAAGGTTGATAAAAATTATCAAACCAGCGTTCCGTCCATATTTGCCCTTGGCGATGTTACCAATCGTATCAATCTTACGCCGGTTGCCATTAACGAAGGTATCGCCTTTGCCAATAGCCAGTTTAACCAGAACCCCATGGTCATGGATTATAATGCGGTTCCGGCAGCGGTTTTCAGTCAGCCCCCGGTTGGCACAGTGGGCCTGAGCGAGCAACAGGCACGGGAAAATGGCGAGGTTGATATTTATATGTCGCGCTTTCGCCCAATGAAGCACACCCTATCGGGACGGGATGCCCACTCAATGATGAAACTGGTGGTCATGCGCGAAAGCGGAAAAGTAGTTGGTTGCCACATGGTTGGTGACGATGCCCCGGAAATTATTCAGGGGTTTGCCGTCGCCATAAAGGCAGGCGCCACCAAGGCCCAGTTCGATGCCACCGTTGGTGTTCACCCGACCGCGGCGGAGGAATTCGTCACCATGCGTGAAAAGCTGCCCGATCACGGGCATTAAGTTAGCTGGGCTGAGTAGTAGCGCAGCCATTAAATTAGCTGGGCCGAGTAGTAGTGCGGCCATTAATTCCCCATAAGTAGTCATTTTTTCTGGAAAATAGCGCAAAAGAGTGTATATCCTTGCCCTCAACAGTTGACGCCCACCCACCTTTTGTTTTGATGAGGTAATAAATGTCCAAGCAATGGACCCCTGCGAGCTGGCGCGATGAAAAACGCCTGCAAATGCCCGAATACCCCGATGCGCTGGCATTGGCGGATGTTGAGGCACGGCTTGAGCAATTCCCGCCGCTGGTTTTTGCCGGTGAAGCGCGCAAGCTCAAACGCGCCTTGGCCAAGGTTGCCACGGGTGATGCGTTCTTGTTGCAAGGTGGCGATTGCGCCGAAAGCTTTGCCGAGTTCCACCCCAATAACATTCGCGATACCTTTCGCGTTCTTTTACAGATGGCGGTGGTGCTGACCTATGGTGCCGCTTGTCCGGTGGTCAAGGTCGGGCGCATGGCCGGACAGTTCGCCAAACCAAGAAGCGCAAACGATGAAACAATTGATGGCGTGACCTTGCCTGCCTATCGTGGTGACATTATCAACGGCATTGAATTTAACGAAGCTGAGCGCATTCCGAACCCTGAGCGCATGGTGCAGGCATATAACCAGTCGGCGGCAACGCTTAATCTGTTGCGCGCATTTGCCCAAGGCGGCTACGCCGATTTGCACAAGGTACAACAATGGAACCTTGGCTTTGTCGCTAACTCTAAATCTGGCGCGCTTTACAAAGATATGTGCCAGCGTTTGTCGGAAACTCTGGATTTCATGGCTGCCTGTGGGCTTACTTCTGAAACTACTCCACAGCTTAGGGAAACAGATTTCTTTACCTCGCACGAAGCATTGCTGCTTAATTACGAAGAAGCGATGACCCGCGTCGATTCCATTTCTGGTGATTGGTATGACACCTCTGCCCATATGCTATGGGTTGGCGATCGCACCAGACAGCTTGATGGTGCCCATATTAAATACCTGCAAGGGATTTCCAATCCCATTGGATCTAAAATCGGCCCAAGCACAAGCCCGGATGATTTATTGCGTCTGATTGATGCATTAAACCCTGATAACGAACCGGGGCGCATAACCCTGATAACCCGAATGGGCGCAGACGGTCTGGCCAAGATATTGCCCGGTTTAATTCGTGCCGTTCAGCGCGAAGGAAAAAGCGTTGTTTGGTCGTGCGATCCGATGCACGCCAATACGGTCAAAAGCAGCAATGGATACAAGACCCGTCATTTTGATTCCATCCTTGCCGAGGTACGTGGATTTTTCCAGGTACACAAGGCCGAGGGCAGTCACGCCGGCGGAGTTCATTTTGAAATGACCGGTCAGGACGTTACCGAATGTGTCGGTGGTGCGCAGGATATTACCGAAGATAACCTATCTGATCGCTATCACACCCACTGTGATCCGCGCCTTAACGCCGAGCAGGCGCTTGAGCTTGCCTTTCTTTTAGCCGAGCAGCTAAAGGACGATCGCCTAGCTTAATTGTTCAAGGATGGCTGAAAGTTCTGTGTGGTTGGTATCGGGGTGGCGACGTTTAAGGCGTTTCCATTCTTGGGCATCCCCGCTGGCAACCTTAAGATCATGCAATAAAGCGTTTATCAGCTTCAAAAACGAACGATGGTCCATTTCCCAGTTGGCCTCAACTTGCGCCGCGTTTTCAGCCGCCGGGGCAAGGTTTGCATTAACCAACTGAATGAACCATTTGGCGCGCTTTCTGGCATCGGCAAATTGCAGCGCAATTGCCAATTGGGCATCTAGAATGATTTCCTGCATTTCTTCGTTTTGGTCAAGCAGGTCCCAGTCAACCGGGATTATACCCTTCATTACGCGTTCCATTAATTTATCCGAACGCTTGTGAAAGCTCTCCACCGCATCGGGGCCCAGCAACATATTTAACGTCAGAAAAAATGCCTGAAGAAATCTTCTCGGGAATGTTCCATGGGGAACTCCCTCTCTGTCTTTGACCATAAACATATGGTCAAAACGCTTAACCATAAGACGGTCAAAGGCGGGACGTTTTATTTGATCCCATTTTAATTCTTCTTGTTCGCGCGCCGCGTCGTTAAACGACATTTCAAAAACTTCTGTCAGTTCAGCCGTTTTTTCACGAAACGATATATCCAATTCTTCAATATCAGGCAGGGTAAGAAAGCCACCGCGCTTGCGGGCCTCGATTTTAAGGGTTTCGGCAAATGCAGAAATTACCGCTTCGGCCATAGCGCGAGAACGGGCGCGATTTTTTTCGCGGGTAAGTTGGGGGGAAACTGGTGGTGCTTCGCGCATTAAATTAATTCTTCTTGCTTTTGTTTTGTTTTAAACTTCTGCGGCATCTAGGGCTTTTATAACGCCCAACAATGCCTGAACCTGTTCCTTGCCGTATTTTTGAATAAGCGTCGCCGCTGTGGCCTTGTCTTTTAATTTGGGTCTGAAATTAACAACAAATTCACGCATAAGCATAAATGTTCCGCGTTCATCCAGCTCCCAGCCGTCAACCGCGGGGCCTTCAAATTCATATTCATCTACCGAGTCCAGATCATTGTTTATCATGGTTCTCATCCACACCGCACGTTTATGAATATTTTCCATGTGTGGAATTATAGTCATTATTAAATCATCTGTTGCGTTTACAATAGCAGGGGTTTTGTAAAGATCTTCCCACAAAAACTTTCCGCCGTCGCTTTTTTTAAGTTTCGCAATTTCATCAAAACATATTTGATTTCCAGCTTCAACGCCTTCGGCGCCGGTCATTTTTTCCAATGTTGAAAATAGGCCCCGCAACAAACGTCGTGACAGGTATTTGCCCTCACCAGTTAATTTCCCCTCGGGGGGAAAAAGTTTACTCAAACGCATAACGATTATTCGTTTGAATGGTTCACGCCGCGATCCGTCAAACATTTCTTGTTCTTGCAGCGTCTGGCATTTTTGGTATTGCTCGGCATGAACCGAGGAGCTGGATTTTATCTCTTTTTCTTTGTAGCCAATCAGGAAATTCCTGATGTCGGTAGTCGTGATGCCGGTGGCCGAATTGCTGACCATGTCGATCAGCTTTTCTGTGTAATCGTCCAGAATGCCGGATGCCATAGTTATGCAGGCGGAACTGCCGCGACGCCCGGTATCGGTTTTTGAATTATTAGCCATCTTCGCTATCTTGCCCCCAATTATTGGCTTGGATCCATGAAAACATGTTACAGACGGGCTTTCCAGATTTTTCCTGCCCAGCTTGCATTTAAGCCCCCCGCTGGCATACCTTTCATTATGAGCAACACCATAAAAATAGCCATTGCCCAGGTTAACCCCAAGGTCGGCGACATTGAGGCCAACCTTGCGCTTATCCGCCAGGCCCGCAGCGACGGGGCCAGAGCTGGGGCCCAGTTGGTTGTTTTTGGCGAGCTTGTTATTTCCGGATATCCGCCGGAAGACCTTGTGCTAAAGCCCAGCTTTCAGGCGGCCTGCCGGGATGCGGTCCAGGAGCTGGCCCGTGAAACCAATGATGGTGGCCCGGGTATGATCGTAAGCGCCCCGTGGTTGGACGATGGAATTGAGGGCGACAAGCTTTATAATGCCGCCCTGTTGCTGGACGGGGGCAAGGTGCAGTCGGTTATAGCAAAATACAGCCTGCCCAATTACGGCGTATTTGATGAGATGCGTATTTTTAATGCCGGGCCTTGTCCTGAGCCGGTGGATTTTCGCGGTCACAAGCTTGGCATAATGACCTGCGAGGACATGTGGCTTGGCGAGGTTACAAGCTGTCTCAAAGATGGCGGGGCCGAGGTTCTTGTGGTGCTTAATGCCTCGCCATATGAGATAGAAAAATCAAACGACAGGATAAAGCTTGCCAAAGACCGCGTGGCCGAAAGCGGTTTGGCGCTTATCTACGTCAATCAGGTTGGCGGGCAGGACGAACTGGTTTTTGACGGTCTTTCTTTTGTTCTTTCCAGCAACGGCGATTTGAAAGCAAGCCTGGGTGGTTTTGTTTCAAATGTTAAAACAATTTCGTTTTCTATAGCCGATGGGTTGGAGCCGGAAACTAAATCCATCCACCCTGAAACAGGTGAAAATGAAACCATTTATAATGCGCTGGTTATGGGGCTTCGTGATTATGTAAATAAAAACTTTTTCCCCGGTGTGATGATTGGTCTTTCCGGCGGGGTTGATAGCGCATTAAGTGCGGCAATAGCGGTTGATGCATTGGGGGCCGAGCGGGTTCATTGTGTGATGATGCCCTCACCATATACATCGAAAGAAAGCCTCGAAGATGCGGCTGAGAGCGCGCGCCTATTGGGGGTAAAGCTTGATAACATTTCCATCGAACCGGCGATGAACGCATTTGATGAAATGACCAAGGAACAATTTGTAAGCCACCCCAAGGACACCACCGAAGAAAACATACAGGCCCGTTCCCGTGGGGTAATACTAATGGCGATTTCGAACAAGTTCGGCTACATGGTGCTTTCAACCGGTAACAAATCTGAAATGTCGGTTGGTTATGCGACCCTTTATGGCGATATGTGTGGCGGTTATTCGGTTTTAAAAGATGTTTATAAAACCCGCGTGTGGGAACTTTGCCGCTGGAGAAATGAGTGGCAAAATGCAAACCATAGCGAGATGTTTATGGGCCTCAAGGGGGCGGTGATGCCGGAACGGGTAATAACCAAGGCCCCCAGCGCCGAGCTCAAGCCCAATCAAACAGATCAGGACAGCCTGCCGCCATATGAAGAGCTGGATGATGTATTGCATTGCCTAATCGAGCTGGAATTGCCAAGTGAGCAAATAATAAAACGCGGCCATTCGCCCGAAACAGTTGCCCGCATCTGGCAAATGGTTGATAACGCTGAATACAAGCGTCGGCAGGCCCCGCCGGGGGTAAAGATTTCATCCCGTGCATTTGGCCGCGATAGGCGCTATCCAATTACCAATGGCTTTAGGCCAAAAAATTGACCAAAAAAATAAGAAGAATATTTCCATGACCACCACATTACGTTTTGCCCCCAGTCCCACCGGTTTGCTGCACGTCGGCAATGCCAGAATGGCGCTTATTAACTGGCTTTATGCCAAAAAAACCGGCGGGGGCTTTGTATTGCGCCTTGATGATACGGACGCGGAGCGCTCCAAGCCGGAATTTGCCAGCGCCATCGAAGATGATCTGGCGTGGCTGGGGTTAAGCTGGGACAGAACAGAAAAACAATCAGACAGATTGCCCGCATACGAGGCCGCCTTTGAAAAGCTTAGTCAGGCCGGGCGCATATATGC
>DAOWFT010000120.1 GCA_030637845.1 Thalassospiraceae bacterium | reverse complement strand
TCGCGCAATTTGTTCCGTGCGCGATCAGTCGCGCAACAACTCATTAATGGAAGTCTTGGCCCGGGTTTTTTCATCAACCCGTTTTACGATTACCGCGCAGTACAGGCTAGGCGAAGGCTGGCCATCGGGCATTACCTTGGCCGATGGCATGGAGCCGGCCACCACAACCGAATAGGCCGGAACCCGACCAAAATAAATCTCACCAGTCGCCCGATCGACAACCTTGGTCGAGGCGGAAATATAAACGCCCATTCCCAGAACCGAGCCTTCTTCGACTATTACGCCTTCGGCAACTTCGGCCCGGGCGCCGATAAAGCAATCGTCTTCGATAATGGTCGGGCTGGCCTGTAATGGCTCCAGCACGCCGCCAATTCCGGCGCCACCTGAAATATGGACGTTTTTGCCGATTTGCGCGCATGAACCAACGGTGGCCCAGCCATCAACCATGGTGCCGCTATCAACATAGGCACCGATATTTACAAACGAAGGCATTAAAACAACGCCCGGTGCAATATAGGCACCACGCCGTGCAATGCAGTTTGGCACCGCACGAATCCCGGCTTCGCGCCAGTTGGACTCAGACCAGCCTTGGAATTTTGATGGCACCTTGTCAAACCATTCTGCCCCACCCGGGCCGCCGGAAATTGGCGCCATGTCGTTTAGACGAAAGGAAAGAAGGACCGCCTTTTTTACCCATTCGTTGACTTTCCATTTGCCGCGGGAAATTCGTTCGGCAACACGAATTTCACCGCCATCAAGCAAATTGATGGTTTTTTCCACCGCATCGCGAACATCGCCGGTGGTTTTAATGTTTATGGCCGAAAGGTCTTCCCAGGCGGCATTTACGACAGTCTCAAGATCAGTGGTGCTCATTTGTTTTAGGTCTTTTTCCTTGGTTTAATGTTGTCGGCACAATAATCCAGCCCCAGCCTCAAGTCCAGCATCCGCCTTGGCTAGGCCAGAATTAGGCCAGGATTAGGCAAGGATTAGGCCAGGATTAAGCAAGCTTAGATAGCCATGACACCAGATTATCGGTTTCATAATCCACATGGTTACCAGTCGGCTCTTCCTGACATACATCGCAATCGGTTTGGGTTCGCACCCACAGGGTCGCCATGCCCATTTCCTTGGCGGGCTGAAGGTTGCGGGCGATGTCTTCGACCATTATTGCCTTTTTCGGATCAAAATCGAAAACCTTGGCCAGTTCATGGTATTTTGCCGGGTCGGGTTTGGGTACAAACCCGCCGTCCCTGATATCAAAAATTCCGGCAAAGTGATGGGCCACCCCTAACCGGGCAAGAACGCGCTCAGCGTGTTCGCGGCTGGCATTGGTGAAAATAATTTTTTGCCCAGCGATTTTTTGCAAAGCGCTATCAAGGGTAGCGTCTTCGGGAATTAGTGAAACATCAATATCATGAACGTATTCAAGAAACGGCCCTGCCTCCATTCCGTGTTTTGACATCATCCCCCTGAGCGTTGTGCCGTATTCGCGGAAATATTTTTTTTGTACTATCCGGGCTTCATCAGGCGCTAAGCCGAGAAATTCGGACACATACGTCTGCATGCGTGCATCTATCTGGTCAAACAGCCCGTGAACGCCGGAATAAAGGGTATTGTCCAAATCAAATACCCAGGTCTCGGCTTCAACCGAAGTGGTGTGTTTGGGGTTGTTTTTCATTGGGTTATTATAGGTGTCCGCCATTGATGACCAACAGGTTATTTTTGTAGTAACCACATAGTTACCCACATACTAGCAGCTATTGCCCCCGGCCTGCATCTATGTGCTAAAGTATTAAAAAATAAAGAAACAACCCCGCACAGCGAAGACGGGGAAATGGGGTAGGTACGCGGGATCAATGACAGCACAACCAGCAGCAATTAAACCGACAGAACCGGCAGAATCGGCAAAGACCGAGCGTGACCGATTTGTCGCCCTTGCTTTTTGCTGGGCAGATTTCTTGCTGGAAGTAGACGAAGAGCAAAATGTTGTTTTTGCCGGTGGGCCCTGGCAGGGTCTGGTGGGCGTAGCCGCCGATAAAATGGCGGGAATGAACCTCAATGAAATTATTCTTGATGATGATCACGCCCTGATGGAAAGCCTGCTGGGCGTTGCCCGGCGCAAGGGCCGGATTGAAGATGTCGCCCTTCGTTTTAAGGGCAAGGGCGCCGCCGGGCTACCCATATCATTTGCCGGATATTTTATGGAAGACCTTGGCAGGCATTATTTCCTCGCCATGCGTGTTAACAAGCGCCAATCAGCGGGTCTTGCCCCTGGCGGTCATCAACGGGTTGGTGAAACAAATCTTTATGACGCAGATTCCTTTGCCGATGTTCTGGGCGGCAAGCTAAAAGCAGCCAAGGGCAAGGGTGAAGATACCCAGTTGACCATGATTAATATGCCGGCCCTTTCCCAGCTGGAAGGAAAGCTGGAGGAAGAAGATGCCGCAGACCTGAAAAAAACCCTTGGCGTTTACCTGCGCGCCAACTCGGTGGATGGCGACAGTGCGGCGCAACTGGATGAAGGCAAATTCGGTATCGTTCACGATCACGGACTTGATGTAAAAAACCTCGAAGACCAACTTGCCGGTGTGGCCAAGGATTTTGACCCCGAGGGCAAGGGGGTCGAGGTTCAATCGGCAACCATGGAAGCCGATGCCGATGCCATCAGCGAGGAAGACCTAGCCAATGGCTTGCTATACGCCATTAACAAGTTCAAGGATTCTGATGAAAATTTTGATATTCACTCTCTTTCATCCAATCTTTCACAACTGGTTTCAGAGGCCGCCGACAAGGTAACAACGTTCAAATCAACCGTTGCCGAAGGAAAATTTCATCTGGTGTTTCATCCCATAGTCGAGGTTCAAACCGGCGAGATTCATCATTTTGAAGCCCTGACCCGGTTCGAGCCAGGCGTGTCACCGTTCGAGCTTATTACCATGGCCGAAGAAACCGGCATGATTTCAGAATTTGATATGGCGGTGGCACAAAAGGGTTTGGATTGGCTCAATAAAACACCGCGTAATTCAAAATTATCCATTGCGGTTAACATTTCCGGCCATTCCGTTGCCAACGCCAAATATGTTGAACAGTTACATAATATGTTGAAACAAAACCCATGGGCCGAAGGCAGGCTTTTGTTTGAAATAACAGAATCGGCCAAGATGGAAGACCTTGAAGGTGCCAATAACTTTATTCAATCGCTGCGGAAAAAACGCTATCACGTTTGTCTGGATGATTTCGGCGCCGGCGCCGCCAGCTTTGGTTATTTGATGAGCCTCGAAGTTGACGTGGTAAAAATTGATGGCCCGGTGGTGAAGGATGCGCAAAAAGCCCGTCGCGGCAAGGCACTGCTGGAATCAATGGCAACCTTGTGTAGAAATCTTTCCATCGAAACCATTGCCGAAATGGTCGATAGCAAAGAAGGCCTGGATTTTATTCGCAAGGCCGGAATTAATTATGCCCAAGGTTATTTGTTTGGTGAGCCGCATGCCGATATCAAAAAGTTTGATATGGGCCGCTACAAGCATTTATTCCCTAAATCCGGCGGCATAAGAGCCCGCAGCGGGTATTAAAGCGGGTATTAATTAGCCTCAATTAGCGTACCGGCACCGTGTTCGGTAAAGAGCTCGAGTATCAACGCGTGCGGAACCCGCCCGTCAATAATGACAGCCGCTTCCACGCCTTGGTCAATGGCATTAAGACAGGTTTCGACCTTGGGTATCATGCCGCCGACGATGGTGCCGTTTTTAATGAGCTCGCGCGCATCATGTGCGGTTAGCTTGGGTATCAGCTCGCCGGATTTATCCAACACACCAACAACATCGGTCAGCATCAGCAAACGCTTGGCATTTATTGCTCCGGCAATGGCACCGGCTGCGGTGTCGGCATTGATATTAAGGGTCTCGCCTTTAGGCCCCATACCAATTGGCGCAATAACCGGGGTAATGTCCGATTCTTCGAAATTATCCAGAATGTGCGGGGTAATTTCCTTTGGCTCACCAACCAGACCAAGATCGAGAATGCGTTCAATGTTGGAATCCGGGTCACGCATTGTGCGGCGTAATTTTTCGGCCTTGATAAGATTGCCGTCCTTGCCCGAAAGGCCCACGGCAAATCCACCTTGGGCGTTTATCTGGGAAACTATGTGTTTGTTTATGGATCCGGCCAAAACCATTTCTACAACGTCAACGGTTTCCTTGTCGGTTACCCTGAGCCCCTGAATAAATTCGCTTTCGATTTTAAGTTTTTTCAGCATCTCGCCAATTTGCGGGCCGCCGCCATGAACCACCACCGGGTTAGCCCCGATTTGACGTAGCAACACCACATCCCGGGCAAAAAGTTTTGCCAGACTTTCATCACCCATGGCGTGGCCGCCGTATTTAATGACCAGATTCTCGCCCGCGTAACGCCGCATATAAGGCAGCGCTTCGGACAGAGTGGCTGCCTGTGTCAGCCACTCTTCATGGGTTTTATCTAGCGATGTTTTGGACTCGATGCTCATAATTCCGGCAAATTACAATACTTTGCCCCGATTAGCTACCAGGAACTACACTCATCTATCACCTTGGGCTATACGCCCGATGTCGGCCCTGAGGGCCTCAATGCCCGCCCCTTTGTGCGAACTGCAAAGATGAATAAATGGATAGGCGGCAATGTGGGCGGACAGCTCGGTGGCCGTTTTGGCTATCACGCGCAGCCGTTCTTTTTCTTTTATCTTGTCTGCCTTGGTCAATACCACCTGATAGCTGACCGCAGCCTCGTCCAGCATTTTCATAACCTTCCGGTCAACATCCTTGATGCCGTGGCGGGCATCTATCAAAAGCATTACCCGAACTAATTGCCTGCGACCCTTGAGATAGCCATTAACCATACGGGTCCATTTGGCAACCTGATCCTTGGGCGCGCGGGCATAGCCGTATCCCGGCAGGTCGCCAATGGTGATGCGCTCGCTCAAGTTAAAAAAGTTTATTTGTTGGGTTCGCCCCGGGGTGTGTGATGTACGCGCCAAGGCATTGCGATTTGTAAGCGCATTTATCAACGATGATTTACCGACGTTGGAGCGTCCGGCAAAGGCAATTTCGGGAAGCTCTGTTTCGGGTATTTGCTCAAGCCCGGCAGCGCCAAGCATGAAGGTGCATTCACCTGCAAACAACACGCGTCCCAGCTCAATCTCGCCCGAAGTGAATTCTTCCGTTGGGTTAAGTGGGCCGGGCTGCTCGGGTTTGTCCTCGGTCATCAAACGTTTCCATTAGCGCAAAGGGGGCAAGCTTTATTTAACGCCCATACGTTTCATGATTGTCCACTGCTGGAGAATCGAAAGCGTGTTGTTCCATGCCCAGTAAACAACCAGACCGGCGGGGAAGGGTGCCAAAAGGAAGGTAAAAAGGATGGGCAAGAACATAAAGACCTTGGCCTGTATGGGGTCGGTAGGCTGCGGGTTAAGCTTTTGCTGCAAGAACATTGATATGCCCATCATCAAAGGCCAGATGCCTATCATTAAAAAATCCGGTGGAGTCCACGGTATCAGGCCAAACAGATTAAACAGGGTGGTCGGGTCGGGCGCGGAAAGATCCTGAATCCATCCAAAAAATGGTGCATGACGCATTTCGATGGTTACAAACAAAACTTTATAAAGCGCAAAAAATACCGGGATTTGAACCACGATAGGCAGGCAACCAGCCGCAGGATTTGCGCCTTTCTTTTTATAAAGCGCCATCATTTGCTGGTTAAGCTGCGTCTTGTCTTCTTTGTAACGTTCCTGCAGGATTTTTATTTCCGGTTGCAGTTCGCGCATCTTGGCCATCGCCTTGTAGGACTTGTTGGCCAGCGGGAAGAATATAAGTTTGATAATCACGGTTAGCAGTAAAATGCCAAGACCGAAATTGCCAAGGGCGCTGTGGAAAAAGTTAAGTGCGTAAAAAATCGGCTTGGTCATGAAATAAAACCAGCCGAAATCCACGGCCAGATCAAGCCGGGCAACATCTTCGTTGTCGGTGTAACCATCAAGCAGGGTTACTTCCTTGGCCCCGGCAAAAAGGCGGCTTTGACTGCTAACGCTGGAACCGGGTTGAATAACCATCTGGGCACCAAGGAAATCGGTTTGGTATTTATCAATACCCGCGTCATTGCGATGAACAAAACGGGTGTCTACCTGAGTTTTCTGATCGGGTATAAGTGCGGCCAGCCAGTATTTGTCGGTTATTCCAACCCAGCCACCTGTGGTTGGCGCTTTAGATGCGCCATCATCAACCAGATCGCTGTAATCAATTTCGGTTAGGGTTCCGTCAAGCACACCGAGCAAACCTTCGTGCAGGATAAAGAACCCGGTTACGTCCGGCGTTCCCCAGCGGGAAATAAGCGCATATGGGTTAAGCGATATTGGGTGGCCGGAATTGTTTTCAACCGTTTGATTGATGGAAAACATATAATCGTTATCAATGGAAACGGTGCGGGTAAACTTAAGGCCATTGCCATTATCCCAGGTCAGCTTGACCGGGCTGTTTTCGCTCAAGACTTTATCGGTTGTCTGCCACGGTGTATCTGCGCCGGGCAATTGGCCCGGGGCGAAGCCTTTGCCGACCCAGCCGTATTCGGCGAAGTATGATCCGACCTGACCCTTGGGTGAAAAAACACGAACCTTATTATTTTCTTCGTTCAGTTTGACGTTGTAATTATTCAAAATCACATCATCCATGCGCCCACCGTTAAGGGAGATAGAACCGCTGATGCTTTGTGAATTAATGCTTACCCGCTTGCTCTGGGCCAGCAACTCTGCAACCGAGCTAACGCCAGGCACCGCTACGGATACGGATGGCTGCCCACCGGGAACTTCAACACCGCCGGGCGTTGGCGTGCTTGTCGGGCTTGGCGCGGTGCTTGTTGGGCTTGGCGCGGTGCTTGGGGCTGTTGTGGTTGCGACTTCGGTTGGCGCTTCGGGGGTTGGGAACATTGCGTCCCAGCCCAGAAGAATAAGTCCGGAAAGGGCTATCGCCATAATCAGGTTGCGGTAATCATGATCCATTAGTTTAGTTAGCCTTTTCCCCGATGCCCGGCTTTTAAGCGCGGGTTGTTTTCATTTAATTCGGCGTCACCGTGATTTATTTCCGGCACCGGGTCAATACCGCCATCGTGCCATGGGTGACATTTTGAGATGCGTTTTACAGCAAGCAACCCGCCACGGATACCCCCGTGGGTTTCTATTGCCTCTAGTGCATAGGAAGAGCAGGTCGGGTGAAAGCGAGAGCTTGAACCCAGAATGGGCGATACGGTCAATTGATAGGTCTTTACAAGGCCGCGAAATATGTGAGCAAGAGGTGTCATTTGGCTCTATCCATAGTGTTGGCCATAGTGTTGGCCGTTGCGGTGCCGGTTTTGTTCAATGCATTTTTCAGGTCTTGTTTAAGCATTTCGAACGGACGCTTGATTGTGGAGTGCCTGCCGATAAGAACATAATCAAATCCCGGCTTGGCAAATATTGGCATTATTTCGTCGGTTAGTGCGCGCAAGCGCCGTTTGGCCCTGTTGCGGGCAACCGCATTTCCGACCTTGCGGCTAACGGTAAAACCTATACGCAAGACATCGCCAGCAGCGAGGCTGCTAATTTTTTTGTTCTGTCGTATCTGAAGGACAAGGCCGGGCGCGGCCCATTTTTTGCCGGAAGATGCAACCCGAAGAAACTCCGGGCGGTGTTTAATACGCGTAAGCGCTGTTGCCATCTACCCGGGACCCGGATTATCAAGCAGAAAGGCGCTTACGGCCCTTGGCGCGGCGCGCTGCTAGTATGCGGCGTCCACCGACTGTGGCCATGCGCGCACGGAATCCGTGGCGGCGCTTGCGAATAAGTTTGCTCGGTTGGTATGTACGTTTCACGGGCTTTCTCCGTAAGTAAAATCAGGCTCGGGGTATAAGCCGCTTGCGCGCTCAAGTCAACGGCCCAAGGGGCCACAAATGACCATTTTTGCATGATTTCTCGTGCATTGCTGGCACTTAGTCCCTATCCGGTCCATATATTACCCTACAATCAAACTACCTCAGGGGTTGAAACAGTATGAGTAAGACAAAAAAAGCAATAAAAAACAATGGGTTAAAAAGATTTATCCCGATTCTGGTAATTGTGTCGGGTGCGGTGATTTTTTTCGCCATGGGCTGGCACCAATATCTTAGCTTTGAAGCCATATCAGCCAACCGCGGGACCCTTATGGAATGGGCCG
>DAOWFT010000077.1 GCA_030637845.1 Thalassospiraceae bacterium | reverse complement strand
TCGGCAATGTTAAATGGCAAATCTGGATACGGGCGGGGCTGGAACACGCGTAAACAGGGCGAGAATGACATAAGCATCAACCCCACAAATAGATATTTGCCCCAAACGGCATCATAGGCTTCCCTGCCAGCGTCATCTTCTATCAGACCATATCCCGGCTTTCCTATGGGTTCGTAATAGGTGTTAATGGAGCCAATTTCATTTTCCACAGCCCATATACGTTTTCCTATCCACTTATCAAAATAGGCTGCTTGAAACTCTGCAAAATTTACCTGCTCAATAGTAGTCGCCTCATCCGCAGCGTAGGCTCCCCGCTGAAATCCAACGCGCGAAATGATGTATCCACGATGTGCACCAGTTTCTTGCATTACTGTACGAAAAGCGTGAACTACCTCTCGGGGTACATTGCTGCCCCAGTTTTTGCATTCACAGATCGTCCGGTGAGTAATGCCGTCAATTGCTTCCTCTGCATACACATCAACGTTGACATTGCCTCGTGGCAGCTCTAGCCGAACTTGACGGCGCGCAGCCATACCGCTCTCGTTTAAGATGGCCGTTACCATCTCTTCAAGTTCTTGCCACGATTCGGGGGCAGCGTTGGTAATAAGTGGCATGCTTATTAATGTCTCTCTTCGGTAGTTGATAGTTTAGGAAAGGCTATCTCATGCTCGACCACCTTAATAGTCTCAATCATAAGATATGCATTTGTAATTTTGTCGATTTCGACAAAATTACCGCCAATAAGCAATTCACAAAAATCGGTATGTAGGATGAATAAATTATGGGGAATCAGCACTTCTGGCACTGATTCCCCACATGCGGTTAGTGGCTCGGGATTAAACCGGCCCTTTTTTATTGCCGGCAATCATATTTGAGTTACTTGTGTTTTTGGGGCGCTGGCGACACAATCGCCCCATGATTGAGGTATCTGTTATGCAATCGCTATCTGGCACCGGACCGGCAATATTGTTGGGCTTGGCGGTGCTTATTCTGGCTGTGGTCAGCCTGCGTCAGATGGCGGCGATTAAAGGTTATCGCAAAACCATATCGCGCCTGGGCTCGGATGCCGAGATTAGCCATGAAATACTGGCAACCGCCCCGGATGGGCTTTTCCTCTGGGTGGCGCTAAACGGTTCCGAGGCCTGTTCACGCCGGCTAGCGGTTATGCTCGATCTGGAAAATGGTGTGCGTTCAGGATTTGGAGAAGTTCTTTCACGTTTTTCCGAAAATGATGCGGCGATATTAAATTCGGTTTGCACCCAACTA
Organism: Thalassospiraceae bacterium; assembly: GCA_030637845.1. Taxonomy (GTDB): domain Bacteria; phylum Pseudomonadota; class Alphaproteobacteria; order Rhodospirillales; family Magnetovibrionaceae; genus DAOVVL01. The sequence goes on along the minus strand of DAOWFT010000077.1, from coordinate 6,518 downwards.
AAAAATAACGGCGATCCATTTGAAATGATGCTGACCACAAAAGACGGTATGCGCCGGCTGTTGGTGGTCGGGGTGCGCGCCGGTACCGGATATGGAACTGCGCTGGCCGATGTATTGTGGATGCGCGACATATCCGACCTTGCCCCACCGGGCGAAGCATCAAGGGCAACCTCAAGAGAAATTATCGAGGCGCTTCCATTTCCCGCATGGTTGCGCGGGTCAGGTCTTGCCCTACAAATTGCCAACGCCCGCGCCCAAGCATTGGCCGCACCCGATGTCAGCCGTGAACTGGCAGAACTTGCCAGCCGTGAAGGCGTGGGTGCCGGTGAGCGTCACCTTTTAACCATGTCCGATGGTAAGCCCCGGTTGGTTGATATATCGGAAATTCCGTTAAGCGGCGGCGGCACATTAGGCGTTGCCCAAGACCACACCCGCACCGAAGAAATGGAAGGTGATTACACCCGTCACATTCAGGCACAAAACCATGTAATGGAATCTCTTGCCACCGCTATCTCGATTTTCGACGGCAAGGGAAAACTTTCATTTTTCAATTCTGCCTATGCCCGGCTATGGGATCTCAAGGTTGACTGGTTAAAAACCGAACCAACATTGGGCGCGGTGCTTGACCGTTTGCGCGATAAGCGCAAACTTCCCGAAGTTGCCGATTACAAAGCGTTCAAGGCAGGCCAGCTTGGCCTGTTTGGAACACTATCAAACCCATTGGAAGAAATGCTGCACCTGCCCGATGGAACAACTTTGCGTTCGGTGATAAGCCCGCACCCATTGGGTGGACTGGTATTTGCATTTGAAGATGTAACTGACCACCTTGACCTTGAGCGGTCATACCGCACCCTTTCATTGGTGCAATCGGAAACCATTGATAATCTATATGAAGCGGTAGCGGTGTTTGGTGCAGATGGACGCATAAGATTATTTAACCCTGCCTTCCAACGGACATGGCGCTTGCAGGATAATGAACAAATAAAAAATATGCATCTTGGTGATTTTATCGATCACATACTTCCGCTCATAGATAAACATTCCGGCAAGGAATATCATGACAAGGAAAGCCTGACCGCAAGCCTTATGTCACAGGGAAATCTGCGCGGGCGAATTGAACTTGTTGATGAAACCGTGCTTGAGTTCGCCAAGGTAGGGCTCCCCGATGGTGCGGCTTTGTTAAGTTATCTTGACGTTACCGACAGCACCCGCATTGAAGAGGCACTAACAGAACGCGCCCGTTCAATGGCTGAAACCAATTTATTAAAATCTGAATTCCTTGCTGGTGTCGCCAATGAAATAAGAACTCCGCTTAACGCAATCATTGGTTTTTCCGCCATTTTAACGGAAGAATATTTCGGTAAATTAACTGAACGGCAAAGAGAATATTCCCGCGGCATACTTGATTCTGCCGAAGAACTGGTTTCGGTGGTCGAAGGTACCCTTGACCTTGCCACGGTTGAGGCCGGGTTGATGACCATCGAGCTAGATACAGTCGACATAAAAACCTTGCTCAGCAACGTTTTAGGGCTGGTACGGGAAAGGGCGCGGCAAAGAAATATAAGTATCGAATTTGATTGCCCGGCAAATATTGGGTGGCTAATCGCAGACGAAAAACGCCTGAAACAATCGCTTTTTAATCTTGTCAGCACCGCCATTCATTCAACCCCGCCAAAAGGCAGTATTTCTATAATGGTATCAAGGGACGATGACGGGGTATCATTTGAAATTACCGACGGCGGGCCGGGCCTAAAAGATTACGATGTTCCGCCCGGGGTTGCGCTGGTGACACGGTTTATCGAACTGCATGGCGGTGTTGTTTTAATTGAAGCCCGACCGGGCAAGGGAACATCCATTACCTGTCGTCTGCCCATTGATGCGCCAACGATAGAACCAGCACCGCTGCCGGATCTTTTTTCCCAAGATTAATAAAGTAAATTATACTTTAGCCCCGACAGCTTAGCTGGGCGTAATAATTTGAAATGCTGTCAACGTCTTCGATTCTTAGACGGGATGCCTGCTTTTCCATAATAGGATGGGCGCGCCATTCTTTATTTACAGTTTTGCCCCCGCCCCATGCGGTTTCACGCATTAATAATAATTCACGCCTGAGATACGCTCGTTGTTGCCCGGCAAGATTTGGGGTGTTTGGTGTAGTGGAGATTCCGTTGCTGCCATGGCACGACACACAACGACTTACTGCTTTGGGTGCAACCGGAATGGTTTTATTATCAGCAGGTTTGGCATTTCCATCACAGGGTAATACTGAAATATAAATCGCAAGTGGAGCAAAATCATTTTTGCCAATGTCTTCCACCATATGATTCATTATTGAATCGTCCCTTCCGAGGGTGATTGCTCCAGGTGCAGTATTTTTTTCATTATCTGGTTGGGGCGGGGTGGCGGCGCGTGCGTTAAGGGCGTCTTGCGAGCGCTTAAATGCGTTTAACTGATTTACCAGATAGCCTGCCTTTTGCCCGGCGATTGTCGGGTGAGTTGGAATCTGGCTAACCCCGCCGGGACCATGACATTTAAAACAGGATTCAAGGACCCTGGCATTTGATTCGGATATGGTCGGAATTGATGTTCTGGGGTTTTTATTTTTATCGCTAGCGGTGTTTTGGGACAGCGCAATCTGTGGCAGTAAATAAATAGCTATCAATGCCATAATAAATGTTTTAGCCGAGACCCAACGCATTATTTTGCGCTCCCGGGTACGCCACGGCTGGTGGAATATTCAAAATGTCTTTCTTCGTTGGGATGAATGTGTTCGCGCGCACTATAGGCAGCCCGCGCGGCTTCAGAAAAACCGGTTAAAATAAGTTTCAGTTTTCCCGGGTACGTTGCTATGTCACCTGCGGCAAACAGCCCGTTATGACCCGCACTCATTGTTTCCGGGTCAACTTGGATATGATTATTTTCAATATCAAGGCCCCACTCGGCAATGGGGCCGATATTTTGTTTTAGCCCAAAAAATGCCAACAACACATCCGCTTCAAGTTCGCGGGTGTTACCATCAAGGTCGGCAATAACAACTGCGTTTATATCGCCGCCATCACCCCTGATGGAATCAAGCTGATAAGGAACCGCTATTTCGACCTTGCCTTCGGCTGCCAGGGCTTCCATCTTTTTTACGCTATCGGGTTGGGCGCGGAACTTGGCCCGGCGATGCACAATTTTTATTGATTTTGCGACCTTGGCCAACGACACCGCCCAATCAACCGCGCTGTCGCCGCCGCCGGCGATAACCACGTTCTTGTTCTTAAAATCATCGCGTTTTTTAACCAGATAATTAACCCCCCGGCCCGGGCCTTGGCCTTCAAATTGTTCCAGCCCTTCCATGGGCGGGCGGTTGGGGCCAAAGGCACCGACGCCGGCGGCAATTATAACCGCGCCGGCATCAAAACAGGCCCCCTTGGATGTGGTGAGCTCCCACCTGCCGCCGGGAAGGGGTTTCAACGCCTCTACCTGCTGGCTTAAATGATACGTCGGGCCAAATGACTGGGCCTGGGCCTCCAACATGGAAATGAGCTCGCCCGCCAGAATCTCGGGGAATCCGGGGATATCGTAAATGGGTTTTTCCGGATAAAGGGCAGAAAGCTGCCCGCCAATATCGTCCAGCGCGTCAACCAAATGACACTTTAAATCCAGCATACCCGCCTGAAACGCGGCAAAAAGCCCGGCTGGCCCGGCACCGATAATTACCACGTCGGCTTTAATTGGAGTTTTGGTCATGGCCACTGTCTAACAATGCGGGTTAAACTTAAAAATCGCTTATAACAGGTTCGCGTCCAAGTGGACCAAAAAACAGTTACCGGGTCAGTACCTAAAAAAGCGTGAACTTAAGAGCATAATTTAAGATAAGAATTAGGGGAAATTATGACCACGGCGGCCCACACAATAAAAATCGAGCTGGCCGGCCTTAAGGACACCCTGGATCTTGCCGGAAGAATAGCCGCATTAGCTGAAATTGGCGACGTTATAGCCCTTTCAGGCGATTTGGGCAGCGGCAAAACCGAATTTGCCCGGGGCTTTATTCGCAGGCTGGCCGACGCCGAAGAAGAGGTTCCCAGCCCGACGTTTACCCTGGTTCAAACCTATGAGGGGATAAGCGGTGAAATATACCATTTTGATCTTTACCGCATAAATACCCCGGAAGAGGTGCTCCAGCTAGGCATAGAAGATGCGTTGCGTGAGGCCATAACAATAATCGAGTGGCCGGAAAAAATGGGCCAGTTCCTGCCCCGGGGCAGGCTTGATATCCGCCTTAGCGTTACCAAAGGCAAAAACCACCGTCAGGCCGAGCTAATAGCCCACGGTCATTGGGCCGAACGGTTGCGGGGCGCCGGTCATGCCTGAAAACAAGCATAAAAAAATCCCCGACAACCTGCTTAGCTTTATTCCCCGCAGCGGTTTTGATCCGTTGCTTGATGATATGGGCTGGGACAACGTGGTTATTTATCCAATTCCCTCAGATGCATCGCAACGGCGTTATTTTCGCATAACCAAAGGTGACGAAGCCAAAGATAGTTATGAATGCGTCATGCTGATGGACGCACCGCCCGAATTTGAAGACGTTGGCCCGTTTTTAAAAATTGCCCGTCATTTGAAAAATCTTGGCTTCAGCGCGCCGGATATAATTGGGGCAATTGAAGCCGATGGATTTTTATTGTTGGAAGATTTGGGTGAAAACACGTTCACCTTTTCATTAAATACCGGGATGGATGAAACAAAACTTTACGCCCTTGCGGTTGATGCCCTTGTGAGGCTTCATCAAATGGATGCGGATAAAACCGCGCCCGATTGGCTGGTGCCATATTCAAATGAAAAGCTATTGGCCGAGGCCGCACTTTTTCCCGATTGGTATATGCCGGCGGTTGGGCTTGATGATTTAAATCAAAAAGAACGAGATGATTTTGATGCCGCATGGCTGAACGTGTTGGATGGCATTGACGCAAATACCCAAACATTGGTGTTGCGCGATTTTCATGTTGATAACCTTGTGCTGATGGAAGAGCGCGAGGGAATTGCCGCCTGTGGGTTGCTTGATTTTCAGGACGCGGTTATTGGCCACCCGGCCTATGATTTGATGAGCCTGTTAGAAGACGCAAGGCGAGACATTAATCCCCAGCTTAAAGCAGAAATGCTAACGCGCTATCACACAGGCATCGGGACAAAAAACATCGAAAGTTTTAATTCGGCATTTGCAATTTTAGCGGCAAACCGTCACGCCAAGGTTATCGGCATTTTTACCCGGCTTTTTGTCCGCGACAACAAACCTGTTTATCTGGGACACATTGATCGGGTGTGGAAATTGCTGGAACAATCCCTTGCCCATCCGGCATTAGCCCCGGTCAATGCGTGGTTCAAAAAATATGTGCCCGCCGAAATGCGCGTAACCCCCAAAAATACAGGGGGACAATAAACAATGAGCAAAAGCCAGCTAACCCATGCAATGGTGTTGGCGGCAGGCATGGGCCTGCGCATGCGACCGTTGAGCGAGACCACGCCGAAACCACTGCTAAAAGCTGGCGGTAAACCAATGCTCGATTGGGCGCTGGCTAGCCTCCATGACGGCGGGGTGAAGGTTTGCGTGGTCAACACCCACTGGCTGGGTGAACAAATTGAAAGCCACCTTAAAGACCGTTCAAGCCCGGCCATAGCCTTTACCTCCGAAGACCCGATACTGGAAACCGGGGGCGGTATCTTGAATGCCATGGATAAAGGATTGCTCGGCACCAATGCATTTTATGCGGTTAATGCCGATCAAATATGGATTGACGATGAAACACCCGCGCTTGAACATCTGGCCCATGTTTGGGACGATGAAAAAATGGACGCGCTATTGCTGATGCAACCGGTAATAAATGCATTTGGTTATGACGGGGTTGGTGATTTTAACCTTGTTCCCGGTAACAAGGTTGAGCGTCGCCATGAAGGTGCCAGCGCCGAATTGGTATTTACCGGGGTGCAAATATTAAGCCCCCGTCTTTTCGCCCATCCGGACACACCCAAACCGGGGGAGGCATTTTCACTTAATATTTTATATGACAAGGCCATGGAACAAGGCAGGCTCCATGCAATTGTTCACGATGGTGAATGGCTACACATTGGCACACCAAAAGCCCTTGATGAGGCCAATGTATTTTTGACCGAAAAAGGAATTAAAAAATAACCATGAGCGGGCCCAGTGTTTTTAATAGTGTTTTTCATATACCCCCCGAAGTTCCATTTGTGGATGCGCTGGCTGCTGGCCTGTTGGATATGGCGAGCGGTGATGATGTTCAGCTTTCAAGGATGCGGGTTTTACTGCCAACCAGAAGGGCCTGTCGTTCGTTAAGCGATGCGTTCCTGCGTCTGGTTGACGCCAAAGCCATGTTGCTGCCGATGATGACCCCGCTGGGCGATGTCGACGCCGATGAATTAATGATGGAGGGTTTTTCCGGCTTTGCTGCATTTAACGAAAGCGGCCCCTCCCCCGAGCCATCGTCATTTCCCCCGGCAATAGACGCGACCCG
>DAOWFT010000016.1 GCA_030637845.1 Thalassospiraceae bacterium | reverse complement strand
TTAGAAAGCGGCATATCAATCTTGCCCTCGGGTGGGCTGGGAACGCCCGCCACCGCGGCCCAATATATTTTTCTTACGTCTTTGGTTTGAAATGAACGGCTTAGCGTTGTTGCCGCCTTGCGGGTGCGGGCCAGAACCAGAACCCCCGATGTATCCTTATCAAGGCGGTGAACAAGACGGGGACGTTCGGCTAAATCCAGTTTCAGGCAATCAAGCATTGCATCCAAGTGGCGGGTGGTACCGCTGCCGCCCTGAACCGCAAGCCCTGCTGGTTTGTTGATTACCAAAACATGGGCGTCTTTATAAAGAATGGAATCAACAAGCTCTTTTTTATCTTGCTCGCTTATTGTTTCGAGACTTTTCGTTTGTTTGGCTTTGCGTGTGGCCCCCTCGCCCATTGGCGGAACCCGCACTTGCTGACCTTCGCTTAAACGCGTCCCCGCTTCCTTTACCCGCTTGCCATCAATCCTGACATCGCCGGAACGCAACATTTTTTGTAAACGCCCCTGAGTGACGCCCGGATAGCGTCGCTTGAACCAACGATCAAGTCGCTGGTCGGCGTCGTCGGGGGTTATGGTTACAAGTTCGACTGCCATTTTTAAGCCAGCACCCCACGCAAAAGAGACATGCCGGCCCAAAAACCGACAACACACAACACCACCGAACCGGTTGTGTAAAGCACCCCTTGCAATATTGCCCCGCGATCAAGCAGGTAATAAACATCCATGGAAAAAGTAGAAAATGTCGTAAAGGCACCAAGCACCCCAACAACCATAAACGCCCGCATTTCCGGTGACGGTGACCATTGCAGGGCCATTATTTCAAGCAGTGCCCCCAACGCAAATGAACCGACCACATTGACCACAAACGTTCCCCACGGTAATGAGCCGTGAAAATAATGACCAATTGCGCTCATGGTAAGAAAACGTGCCATTGCCCCAACCGCACCACCGAGACCAACATACAAAACCATTTGTAACGACATTATTGTTTGCCCCCCTTCTCGGCCCTTAACTTTGCCCAGTATTCAAGACGCTTTTTAATCTCGCGCTCAAAACCGATATCCTTGGGCGAATAATATCTCGAGCGTTCCATATCATCGGGAAAATAATTCTGCCCGGAAAAACCATCGGATGCATCATGATCATATTCGTATCCTTTGGAATAGCCTAAATCCTTCATCATTTTGGTCGGCGCATTGAGTATATGCATGGGCGGCATTAACGACCCGGTTTGCCTCGCTTGCGTCCTTGATGATTTCTCGGCTCGGTAGGCGGCATTGGATTTTGGCGCGGTTGCAAGATAAATAACACACTGCACCAAGGCCAGCTCGCCTTCGGGGCTGCCAAGACGTTCAAACGCGTCCCACGCAGCCAATGCCTGCAGCAATGCATTGGGATCGGCCAGGCCTATGTCTTCCACGGCAAAACGGGTAAGCCCGCGCGCGATATAATTGGGGTCTTCACCGCCGGATATCATGCGGGCAAACCAATAAAGTGCTGCATCGGTGTCCGATCCACGAAGGGATTTGTGTAATGCCGAAATAAGGTTGTAATGGCCTTCTTGGGATTTGTCATAAAGCGGCATACGTTGCTGCACTACCCGGGCCAAATCATTGGTTGAAAGCGGCTGGTCATTATTGTTTGCGTCTAGGGCCATAATTTCTTCGACCATGTTCAAAAGATAGCGCCCGTCACCATCGGCCATGGCGCGCAGTGCGGCGCGAGCCTCAGCTTCAAGTGGTATTTCTTTTGCCGTTTCCTTTTCGCCGCGCTGGATAAGCTCTTCCAAGGCCGCATCATCAAGCCTGTTAAGCACCAATACCTGTGTCCGCGATAAAAGTGCGGCGTTAAGCTCGAACGATGGGTTTTCGGTTGTCGCACCGACAAGTATCACCGTTCCGTCTTCGACGTATGGCAAAAAACCATCCTGCTGGGCGCGGTTAAAGCGGTGAATTTCATCTATAAACAATAATGTGCCTTGCCCTGCCATGCGCCTGTGTTTGGCCGCTTCAAATATTTTGCGCAAATCGGCCACGCCGGAAAACACCGCCGATAATGGCTCGAAATGAAGATTGGTGTGTTCTGCCAACAATCTGGCGATAGTTGTTTTCCCGGTTCCGGGTGGGCCCCACAATATCATTGATGAAAGCCTGCCGCTTGCCACCATTCGTCCAATGGGTCTGTCGGCGGCCAACAAATGGCCTTGGCCGACCACCGTATCAAGTGACGCCGGACGCAGGCTGTCGGCCAGTGGGCGTGGGGCCTGACTTTCAAAAAGAGAGGTCATGATTTTATTGCCATGCTCATTTCCCTGCCGCCACGGTCAATGGTAATTCGCCAAAGTTTGCTGGGTGTTTTCAAAATACGCAACAGCCCGGATACGCTCGAGACGGACTGGCCGTTAATTTCCTTGAATATATCGCCCGGGGCAAAACCAAAATTAGCGGCGTTGGATTTTTTGACAATTTTAAGGATTATAACGCCGTTAATATTACTCATGGACAGGCCAAGCTCATCGGCCAGGGCCGGTGAGAGATTGGCCGCCAGTACGCCCGCAACCGGGTTACGACCTTTTAAGATTGTCTCATTTTTAGGGGGTATCTCTGGTGGAGATTCCAATGGCAGTAATATTTTTTTCTTGCGTCCATCGCGCCAAATTAAAATGTCGACACTTCCCCCGGGCGAAAGGGTTGCAATGCGAAAGCGAAGGTCCTGGGGGTTTTGGACTTCGTGTCCATCCATATTCAATATAACATCGCCCCGCCTAATTCCTGCGCGCTTGGCCGGGCCACCATCAAACACATTGCTAATCATAACCCCCATGGGTCGCTCAAAGCCGATGGAGCTGGCTATGTCTGCGCTTACCGCCTGACCGGATGCACCAAACCACGGCCGCACCGCGCGCCCGCCTGTTTGTATTGCGCTAACCACCGAGCTAACCATGTTTGATGGAATGGCAAAACCAATGCCCATGGAGCCGCCTGATTTTGAAAATATTGCGGTGTTTATACCAACCAGTTTTCCATCCATACCGATAAGCGCACCACCTGAATTGCCGGGGTTAATGGCGGCATCTGTTTGAATGAACGAGCCAAGGTCGGAAACACCGACCCGGGTGCGGGCAAGAGCCGAAACAATACCGCTGGTAACCGTTTGCCCAACACCAAACGGATTGCCGATTGCCAATACCAGATCGCCGACCTCAAGCTTGTCGGAATTGTTTAATTCCAGAAATGAAAAATCATTGTCGGGGCTTTTAATCTTTAACACCGCAAGGTCGGTGCGTTCATCGGTGCCAACTATTACGGCTTCAAATTCGCGCCTGTCGGAAAGAACTACCTTTATTTCCTCGGCGCCCTCAATAACGTGATGGTTGGTTACGATGGTTCCGTCAGATGAAACTATCACCCCGGAACCGAGAGAGTTTTGAACTTTCTTTTTTGGCCCGGGCACGGAACGTTTGAGTTGCCGGCCAAAGAATTGCTGAAAAAACGGATCATTAAATAATGGCGCAAAACGGCGCACGCTAACCGTCTTGGCGGTGTAAATATTTACCACCGCCGGTGCCGCGCCGCGCACCAATGGGGCGTAGGAAAGATGTAGCTGGGCATTGCCTGCGGGAACGGTTTTATTGCTGGCACTTTGGGCCATAACAACGCCCGACGTTGAAAGGACGGTAATTACCGTCGCTATCGTGGCTATATATTTTGCAAAAACCCGCATAACGGCCCCAAGTTCCTTCAATAATTAAATGCCAGAGTTAAATTACAGAATTAAATTTCACTATAGCACCTGAATAAAAAAGGGGGCAGCCCTTGAGAGCCGCCCCTTTTTAAATCTTAAAAGCCGAAAGCTGCCTTATTCGGCCTCGGCTTCCGCTGCCATGCGCACCGCTTCGCGGGCACGGTCGTCTTTGCCTTTGGCTTCAACGTCGCGTTCGACCAGCTCAATAATCGCCATTGGTGCGGCATCGCCATAACGAAAACCAGCTTTAAGAACGCGGGTGTAACCACCGGGGCGTTCTTTGTAACGATCAGCAAGAACACC
>DAOWFT010000151.1 GCA_030637845.1 Thalassospiraceae bacterium | reverse complement strand
TACATTGATAGAATGATCTACATGGTCCTAACCCAGCTTTGCGTTCTTAGGCTTGCATACAAGCGTATCGGGAGAGCAATCTCAAGGCTCGCCGCCCGCACCATTTAAATTCCCCCGGAGGGATATTTATGAACGACAAACAAAACCTGCAAAAAAGCGTTAGCGATATTGAAAAGTTCCTGAGCACCCAGCGCATTATTTATGGGCTGTTTGCGGCCAGCTTTTTTGTTGCGCCTGCGGCCATTGCCGGCCTTATCGTTGCATACATCGTTCGCCCCGATGCACCCGCTTGGCTACAAAGCCATTACACATACCTCATCCGTACGTTTTGGATTGGTTTGCTTTATGCGGCCATTTCTGCCCTTGCGGTGATAATTTTTATCGGCCCATTAATGATGCTGGGTGTGGCCGTGTGGTTCTTGGTTCGTGTGGTGCTGGGTTGGATGAAAATGGAAAAATCCGAACCCATTGCCAACCCCGAAAGCTGGTGGCTGGGGTAAATAGCCACACACCCAGTTTAAAAAATTAATCGTTGGGTTTTATCCGGCATTCTTGAAACGCCACGGCGCTACAATTTTCGCACGCACCTTGGCGGCGGAACAACCGGCGCAGGGTTTCTAGCGCCAATTTCTTTTCGTCAAAGAAATGCCAGTTCTTGATATCGCGGATTAAATGGGCCTTGGCCATGGATTGGTAGACGCCGGGTTTGAGATTACAAAAATACAAACCGCCGCCTTTTTCTTCTAAATGTTCGGCCAGATGCAGCAACATTTCAGAACCGCTAAGGTCAACCAGGTTAATGCCCGCACCTATAATTAAAATGTGATGCACGCCCTGTTTGTCGGAAATGTCGTAAAGTTTCTTTTCAATATGGTTGAGCGAGCCAAAGTAAATAGACATATCAACCCGCACAATTTTAAGTTTTGGGCATTGGGTCAGCGGCTTAATCGTTACATCGGTAAGAATATGTTTGTTGTAACGATGGTCAACATCGGGGGCCAGCGTCACAATTTCCGGAAACGATGTCCTGGCCAGAAATATAACCAGCGATACCAGCACGCCCAGATAAATTGCAAATTCCAGATCAAGAAACAGGGTCGAAAAAAAAGTGGTCAGTAAAATAGTGCTCTCGCTTTTAGATGAAACCAGAACATGTTTTATCTGTTTTATGTCAATCAGGTTTAACGCCACCACCAAAATTACCCCGCCCATTGCGGCCAAGGGCAAGTATGCGGTTAATGGTGCCACTAAAAGAACCACTACCATCAAAATAACTGCGGCAAATATGGCCGATATGGGTGTTTTTGCGCCTGATGCATAGTTTACGCCCGAACGGGTAAACGAGCCCGAGCCCGCGTAACTGGAAAAAAAGCTGCCAACAATGTTGGACAGGCCTTGGCCGACAAATTCTTGGTTGCTGTCAATGCGCTGGTGCGACTTTGCGGCGATTGAGCGGCTGATGGACACGGCCTCAATCAGGCCCAGCAACGCCACGGCAAATGCTTCCGGGGCTAACATTTTGATGGCGGCAAAGCTGAAAGTGGGGCTACTAAACGGTGGCAATTGGGCGGGTATTTCGCCCACTACCGAAACCCCGTTGGCGGCCCCGTCAATCAAATATGAAACAACGCCGCCGACAATAAGGGCCAACAACAAATTGGGAAAACGCGGTTTAATGCGTTTAATGCCTATGGCCAGAACTAGGGTCGTAATGGCAACCGCAAATACGTAAATGTTGAACGAGCCTATGCCGTCCCACAAATTCATCCATGTATGGATAAAGCTTTCGCCCCTTTGGACGCTTATGCCCAATACGTTTTTCATTTGCGAGGTGGCAATCAAAATGGCCGCCCCTGCGGTAAAGCCGACCACCACCGTGTGGGAAACAAAATTAACCACCATACCCATGCGCGCCAGACCAAAGGCAAACTGATAAACCCCGGCTAAAAACGTCAACGTCAGGGCAAGGGAAACAAATTCAGGGGTACCAGGTTGGGCGTGGCCACTGATGGAAGAAAAAACCACAATGGAAATTGCCGTGGTTGGGCCTGAAATCAAATGCCTGGATGAGCCAAACAATGCCGCCACTATGGGCGTTATCATGGCGGTGTATAAACCATACTGCGGCGGTAGCCCGGCGATTATGGCAAAGGCCACGCCTTGGGGCAGAACAATTACCGCGCCGGTCAACCCGGCAATTAAATCAGCCCGCAGGGTTTCCTTGGTGACCAGCGGTAGCCAGACCAGAAAGGGGAACAAATTTCTAAGTTTTGATATAAACAAAGGGGGCAGACCTTGGGGTTTGAAAAAAAGGGAACCTATCCCCTTTGTCCCTATATTGCCAATGGTTTTCTTGCCTGTTATGGCAAATTTTTCCAAAAATAGGGTAAAAAAGAGCTAGTCTTGGCCCATGCAAAGCATAGGCACACACACATTTGAAATGTGGATTACCTTCGCCATAATTGGCGCGACCTTCGCGCTTTACGCGTGGGAACGTATCGCCATTGAGGTGGTGTCGCTTGGCGTGCTTTGCGTGTTGATGGTTTTTTTCACGTTCTTTCCGCTTGATGTGCTTGGCGTAAACACCCTTTCGCCCGAGGTCTTGCTATCGGGCTTTGCCAACCCGGCATTAATAACCGTGCTGGCGTTGCTGGTGGTCGGCCAAGGCATGGTTCGCACCGGGGTGTTGGATGTGGTGGCGCGCATAATAATGGATAAATGCGGTGGCCATGAATGGCTTTCCATTATGGCGGTGCTGGTTACGGTTTTGGGCGTAAGCGCATTTTTAAATAATATTCCGGTGGTGGTGATATTTATTCCCATTATGCAGGCATTGGCCGAACGGTTTGATTTACCCGCCAGTAAAGTAATGATGCCGTTATCGTTTGCCGCCATCCTTGGGGGCATGACTACCCTTATTGGTTCCGGTTCAAACTTGCTGGTCAATTCGGCCCTGTTGGGTATGGGCGAAAAAGAATTCACATTTTTTGATTTTACCATTCCCGGCTTGGTGTTGGCCGGTAGCGGCATGGTTTATTTATTGTTGGTGGCACCATTTGTTTTACCCAAACGCGAAGGCATGGCCGAAACATTAGCTAATGGCGGGGCGGGCGCAACAGGAAGACAATACATAGCGCAAATAAAAATCGGCGAAGGATCGAAACTGCTAGGCGAAAAATCTCGTGGCGGTATTTTTTCCGGGCTGGGCAACATGACGCTTCGCATGGTGCAGCGGGGCGAAGAAGCTATCTTGCCACCATTTGAAGATTTCACCGCAACCGCTGGTGACATATTGGTGGTCGCCGCGACCCGGGCCGAACTGGCAGGCGCCTTAACCCACGACCCCGAAGGCCTTTACCCCGATTTAGGTGATGATGCCAGCGCGGGTGAGGTTCCCCACACCGGATTTCCAATAATAGGCGAAACAGTAGAAATTGAAGAAACCGCCGAAGAAGAAGATGGCGGCGAAACTCCGTGGCATGGTGGCGAACGGGTATTGGCCGAGGCCATGGTGCCACCGGCATCTAGGCTTATTGGCCAAACATTAGTGCAAATTGGTTTTCGTTATAAAACCCAGTGCATTGTGTTGGGGGTGCAACGCCGTTCGCGAATGATACGTACCCGCATGACCGACATTCGCTTGCAGGCAGGTGATGTATTGTTATTACAAGGAAGTCCCGATGCCGTGCGCGATTTGCGCCTTAATCCAGATGTGGTTTTAATTGAATGGTCGGCGGCGGCTTTACCTGCGGTTCATCATGCCCGCCCGGCGGCATTGATATTGTTGGGCGTGGTGGTGGCGTCTGCCACCGGGGCGGTACCCATAGTGGTGGCCGCATTAACCGGCGCATCGGCCATGGTGGCAATGGGGGTTATGAATATTCGCCAAGCCGCCCGCGCCGTTGATAGCAAGATACTAACCATGATACCGGCGGCGCTGGCCATGGGTGCGGCCATGCACGCCACCGGTGGGGCGCATTTTATTGCTGGCGGGGTAACCGATGCTTTTTCCGGTGCGCCACCAGCGGTAATATTATCTGCTTTTTTTATAACCCTTGTGGCGCTGACAAATATTATTAGCTCCAAAGCAATGGCGGTTTTGTTCACCCCGATTGCGGTTGATCTGGCCATTAGCCTTGGGGTTTCGCCCACGGCATTTGCAGTCGCGGTGGTGTTTGCGGCCAACTGTTCGTTCGCATCACCCATTGGCTATCAAACCAATTTATTGGTTATGGCACCGGGGCATTATAAATTTTCCGATTTCGCTCGGGTTGGCCTGCCGCTGATATTGGTTATTTGGCTGGTATTTTCCCTGTTTGTGCCTTGGTATTATGGGGTTTAAAAAATTATTCGTTGCAATCGAGTTGGGGCCGACCTATAAGGTCGGCGGGCCACGTTCCCCCAACGGAGCGCGACCCTTCTGCCGCAAGGCGAAGGGCATTTTTTGAACCACCGCCATTGGCCACCATTGGCATAGCGCCATAAATTGGTCGCCATAAATAGGTAGTTTCAAAAGATCACTCCCTTCGCCATGGTAAATGGAAGGGAGTTTTTTTATGACTACAATAGCAAAGCCGGAAATGTCTCCGGTAAATCCTAATTTTTCATCAGGGCCATGCGCCAAGCGTCCGGGCTGGACGGTTGATGCGCTTGCAGGCGTGCTTCATGGCCGCTCTCATCGTTCAGGCCCGGGTAAGGCAAAACTGGCCGAGGTTATTGATCGCACCCGCGAAGTTTTAGGCGTGCCCGATGATTACCTTATCGGCATTGTTCCGGCATCTGATACGGGTGCGGTTGAAATGTCGCTCTGGTCATTTTTAGGATCCCGTCCGGTTACCGTTATGGCATGGGAAAGCTTTGGTTCGGGCTGGGCAAACGATATCAGCAAACAGCTAAAGCTAGATGATGTGCATTTAATGGATGCGCCTTATGGCCAGTTGCCTGATTTAAGCAATGTTGATTTTACTACGGATGTTGTTTTTACCTGGAATGGAACAACCTCTGGCGTCAAGGTGCCAAATGGTGAATGGATTGCAAACGGACGCGAAGGTCTAACCATTTGCGATGCGACCTCGGCAGCCTTTGCCATGAAATTGCCGTGGGATAAATTAGATGTAACCACCTATTCATGGCAAAAGGTCATGGGCGGCGAAGGCCAGCACGGAATGCTTATTTTAAGCCCGCGTGCGGTGACCAGATTAGAAAGCCATACCCCAACGTGGCCCATGCCAAAAATATTCACCCTTGCTAAGGCTGGTAAATTAATCAGTGGAATTTTCAAAGGCGAAACAATAAACACGCCATCAATGTTGGCGGTTGAAGATGCCCTTGATGGCCTTAAATGGGCGAAAAAAATTGGCGGACAGACAGAGCTTATTCGTCGCTCCAATGCCAACCTCAAGGCAATGGAAGACTGGGTGGGTAAAAGCAACTGGGCCGGATTTTTAGCATCTGACGCAAGTGTTCGTTCCAATACGTCTGTTTGCTTAAAAGTAACGGATGAAAAATTCACCTCCCTTGATAATGACGCGCAAAGCGCACTTTTAAAACAAATGGTGAAATTGCTAGACGCAGAAGGTGTCGCCTATGACATCGGCGGCTATCGCGACGCGCCAGCCGGCCTGCGCATTTGGGCAGGAGCCACGGTTGAAACATCAGATATTGAAGCACTGCTTCCATGGCTCGACTGGGCATTTGCCACAGTTAGCAACAGCCAATAATTAATTCAAAGGAGAACAGATAAATGCCAAAAGTACTTATTTCCGATAAAATGAGCCCCCGCGCCGAAGAAATTTTCAAAGAACGCGGCGTTGAGGTTGATGTCATAACAGGTCTTAGCCCTGAAGAATTGAAAGCCAAAATTGGTGAATACGACGGCTTGGCCATTCGTTCTTCAACCAAAGCAACGGCCGATATAATTGCATCTGCCAATAATTTAAAAGTAATTGGCAGGGCGGGTATTGGGGTTGATAACGTCGATATTCACGCCGCCACTGCCGCCGGTATCGTGGTTATGAACACTCCATTTGGTAATGCCATTACCACCGCCGAACATGCCATCGCCATGATGATGGCGGTTGCCCGTGATATTCCGGCGGCTAACGCCTCCAGCCATGCTGGCAAGTGGGAAAAAACCCGCTTCATGGGGGTCGAGCTTATGGGTAAAACCCTTGGCCTTATTGGTTGCGGTAATATTGGCTCTGTCGTTGCCGACCGCGCCCAAGGTCTAAAGATGAAAGTAATAGCATTTGATCCGTATCTCAGCTCTGAGCGCGCCGTTGATTTGGGCGTGGAAAAGGTCGAACTGGATGAATTGTTTTCCCGCATAGATTTTCTGACCCTACATACACCCTTGACCGACGCGACGCGCAACATTGTAAATGCCGATGCCATTGGCAAAATGAAAAAAGGCGTTCGCATTATTAACTGCGCCCGCGGTGGTTTGGTTGACGAAGCCGCATTAAAAGACGCATTGGATAGCGGCCATGTTGCGGGTGCGGCATTGGATGTGTTTGAAAACGAACCGGCCACCGACAATGCATTGTTTGGAATGGAAAATGTTGTCTGCACCCCGCATCTGGGGGCGTCTACATCAGAAGCACAAGAAAATGTTGCCATCCAAATTGCCGAGCAGATTTCCGATTATCTGTTAACTGGTGCGGTGGAAAACGCGCTTAACATGCCATCGGTTACAGCCGAAGAAGCGCCCCGGTTAAAACCATATTTAAAACTTGCCGAACAAATGGGCAGCTTTGCCGGACAGCTGACCCAGTCGGGTATAAAATCTGTCACCATCGAATACGAGGGCCAGTGTGCTGAATTAAACACCAAACCCATAACATCGGTTGTGTTGGCAGGTCTTTTGACCCCATTGCTGGAAAGCGTAAACATGGTTTCGGCACCCGTAGTGGCCAAAGTTCGCGACATCGACATCACCGAGATCAAGCATGAACGCGCTGGTGCATAGCAGACCATGTTTAGCGTTACCGTGACCACCGAGACCCAGACCCGCACCATTGCGGGTACATTGTTTGCCGG
>DAOWFT010000128.1 GCA_030637845.1 Thalassospiraceae bacterium | reverse complement strand
GTCGGCGCGGTTGCCCTTGGTGCGCTGCTGTCAATTCCCACCAGCATCGTGGTGGCAGGCATGCTGCGCAATAATCTATAGACCTTTCCCGCTGCTACATAAAAAACAAAAACGATGCATGACATAATTTATGCGCCGCTGTTTCATATGCCGTGTCCGTGCGCGTTCGTTCGTATGATCAAGTTGCGGGTTCGCTACCGCAGCCGGCACCATTTTGTTCGCTATAATTCCACCATTACATATCCCTTTAGCCTAGGCCGCGGGCCAATCCGGAGCGACATGAACTACACCTGAACCATGCCTTCAGGCTAGGCTCATTGAGGCTTTGCTAATCTTCGGCAACTCTTCCAACACCGGAGGTTGTCGTCATGATTAAAAAAATGTTCCGCCACTCCTTATTGTCCGCGCTCATCATTGGCGTGCTGGCTGGTGGCTACGGCGTTACCTTGGGCAGCGGGCTCGAAGCCCCCGGCAATTCCTCGCATGGTCGTGACCATGACCGTGACCATGACCGTGACCATGACCATGACCATAAGCGTTGGGACGGATGAAGCCATGACCCTACGCATCCCCAATCGCATTCAAAGCCAGTTTTTGCTGCTGTGGCACGCCACCTTCTCCGGCGGATTTATCGTCTCCTATGTGAGCGAAGACATCTATGCCATGCACCTTTTCGCTGGCTATCTGGTGCTGGCGGCCGTCATCATCAGGGTGCTGGCGGGACTGTTGGCGCGACCCAAATCACCCCTTTCCCTGCCCAACCCCATGGCCGCCACCCGCATCTGGCTGGATAAGTTTCGCTCGGGCGGCAAGGCGCGCAATCCACTATTGGCGTGGATCGCGGTGGCATTGCTCGGCAGCATCGGGTTGGCGTCGGCGACCGGCGCGATTGCCGATATTATTCCCGCGCTGGAAGACCTGCACGAAGGTATTGCCGAGTTTACGCCGGTGGTAATATTCGTCCATATGGGGTTCGTCCTCATCAAGCCATTAAAAAAGTATCTGCAAAACCCGTCATTTTCGTTTAGAATTATCCCTTCAGAAAATAGCCGATAATAGGAGTGAGCCCATGCGTACTCTAGCCATCGCCGCTGTATTGATAGCAGTAGCCGTCTCCACCCCGGCCCGAGCCGAAACCTTCCCGGTGATAAAGAATCAAACCGTGCTGAGTGAATGTGGCGATTGCCACATGGCGTTTCCGCCGCAAACCCTGCCCAAGGCGCTGTGGACGAAAATCATGTCCAACCTATCTGATCATTTCGGCGAGGATGCCAGCATCGATCCGGCCATAATCCCCGAAATATTGGCCTACCACGTTCAGAACGCCTCTGATGTCAGCAATGTCCGTGCCGCCGTTAAGTGGCGGTCCAACGCAAAATTCACGCGCATCATTGACGCGCCGCGTTTCAAGAAAAAACACAAAGGCTGCGATGTCGTGTGGAGCCACGAAAAGGTAAAATCCCCAAGCAACTGCCTCGCCTGCCACCAGACCATGGATACAACCGGCAGCACCAAGGAAAACATGTCGTTCCTTCCGGCAAACCTGCGCCGCCAATGCGGTGATTAGGTTTTTTCCTGCTTCAAACCGCGCGTATTTGTAGTCAGGGTGTCGTGGGCATCATTCCCATTCATTTTCCAAATGATGCGGGATATAATATCGAATGCTAAAAAACAAAAACGCAATAATAACCGGATCGACCAGCGGCATTGGCTTTGGCATCGCTCAGGCGCTGGCGGCTCAGGGCGTCAACATAATGCTTAACGGTTTTGGCGATAGGGCTAAAATTGAGGCCATGCGTGCAGAGCTTGGGCAAAGCTTTAACGTCAAGGTGGTTTATTCCAGCGCCGACATGACCCGCCCAGACGAAATAAAAACAATGGTTGACGATGCTATCGACGCATTTGGCACGGTTGATATTCTAATTAACAATGCCGGCATCCAGCACGTGGCGATGGTGGATGAATTTCCCATTGATAAGTGGGACGATATCATCGCCATCAATCTATCATCCAGCTTTCACACCATCCGCGCCGCCCTGCCCGATATGAAAAAAAACGGCTGGGGGCGAATTATAAATATCGCGTCCATACACGGAATTGCCGCATCGCCGTTTAAAAGCGCATACGTTGCCGCCAAGCACGGCGTTGTCGGGCTAACCAAAACGGTGGCATTAGAAGTCGCCGAACAAAACATTACCGTAAACGCAATATGTCCGGGTTACGTCAGGACGCCATTGGTGGAAAACCAAATAGCCGACACGGCCAAGGTCCGTGGCATTTCACCCGACGAGGTTATCCGTGATGTAATGATGGACCGTCAGGCGAGCAAAAAATTTGTTGAGATAAACGAGGTGGCGGCATTTGTTGTATTTTTATGCGGCGATGGCGCGGCGTCCATAACCGGGGTGGCCCTGCCCCAGGACGGCGGTTGGAGTGCGCTATAACCGCCGTGGTTTTTTATTTAACCGACTTTGCTTTCGTCTTTTTCAGACAAAATTGATATCATGGATTTTCTTGAAACCACACCGTGAAATTCACCATCTTCGCCAACCACCGGAACCGGATAAGGCTGCTCTAGCGATGTTGGAAGAATTTTTTCCAACGATGCATCGGGCTGAACGGAAAATACTTCTTCGGCCAAATCTGACAGGTCGGCATTTTTACCCGGTTGGTCAATTTCATTTTCAATCAGTTCGCGGGTAACGAAACCTTTGTAATCGGTATACTCTTCATCTTCGAACACAAAACCATAATCGTGTTTATGGCCACGCATTTGCCTTAACGCCTCATCCAGATTTTCCGTGGTCAGCCGACAAACCGGTGGTTGCATTACAACGTCTGCGGTCAAGACCCGGGCCCGGTTAACATCACGCACGAATGCCTCGACATAATCGTCCGCCGGGTTGAGTAAAATTTCTTCGGGTCGCCCCACCTGAGAAAGTTCGCCGTCTTTTAAAATTGCAATCCTGTCGCCAATGCGCAACGCCTCATCAAGGTCGTGGGTTATGAAAATTATTGTTTTGTGTAGCCTGTCCTGAAGCTCAATTAATTGATCCTGCATTTCGCTGCGTATTAATGGATCAAGCGCGGAAAAAGCCTCATCCATAAGCAATATATCGGCATCGGTACAAAGCGCACGCGCCAGCCCAACGCGCTGTTGCTGTCCGCCGGAAAGTTGTGATGGGTATTGCGCCTCGTACCCGCTAAGCCCGACCGCTTCTAACCAACCACCGGCCTTTTCATGACGGGTGGCTTTATCTATGCCCTGCACCATCAAACCGTAGGCAACATTTTCGATAACCGTACGGTGCGGCATAAGGCCAAAATGCTGAAACACCATAGACATCCGATGGCGGCGGAACTGTTCCAGTTCTTTTTTACCCAGACCCATAACATCCAAACCATCAACAATGATTTTGCCTTCGGTTGGGTCTATTAACCTGTTGAAGTGACGTATCAGGGTCGACTTACCCGAACCGGAAAGCCCCATGATGACGAATATTTCACCACGATTTATATTCATGTTTATGTTTCGCAGGCCGACCACGTGTCCGGTTTGGGAAAATATTTCATCTTTTGAAATGCCCTCCGCAACCTTAGTCATTACAGATTTAGCGTTGGGGCCAAAAACCTTGCACAGGTTTTCTATTTTGATTATCGGTTCACCCATCTTGCATTCCCCCAAGGTGTCTTTGGGTGCGCTTGGCATAGGCCTGTGATACGCGATCAAAAATAATTGCCAAGGCAACAATGGCCAGTCCGTTAAACAGGCCCATGGTGAAATATTGGTTGGTAATGGATTTCAACACCGGCTGGCCCAAACCCTTTACCCCGATCATTGACGCAATAACCACCATTGCCAGCGCCATCATAATTGTTTGATTAATTCCGGCCATGATGGTCGGCATGGCCAGCGGCAACTGCACCCCCCATAAACGTTGCGACGGGCTGGCGCCGTATGCGGTGGCGGCCTCAAGAACCTCTTTATCTACCAGCCTAATGCCCAAATTAGTCAGACGAATAACCGGCGGGATGGCATAAATAACCACGGCAATCACACCCGGAACCTTGCCAATGCCCAACAACATAACAACCGGTATTAAATAAACAAATGCCGGCATTGTTTGCATGATATCCAAAATTGGTGTGACGACAGAACGCGCCCTATCTGAACGCGCCATCATTATGCCAACGGGAATACCCATAAAAATTGAAAGCAATGTGCAAACGGTGATTATGCTCATGGTGCGCATGGTGTTGTCCCACATACCGAAATAACCAATCAGCATGAACGAAACAATTACACCAAATGAAAGTTTCCATGACCTGCTGGCCATATAAACCAGCGCCACCACCACGGCAATAACCAACCACCACGGCGATGTCAGTAAAAGTTTTTCAAACCATACAAGAAATTTAAGAAGCGGATTAAACAGGGATTCAATCACGTCACCATAGGTGCGGGAAAATTCTCGGTAGGTAGCGTCAAGACCCTTGCGAATTGCAACAAGGTCGGCGCGTTCCATTTCTGGAAACTTTGTTAGCCAACTCTCGGTAGCCATAAAAAACTCCGCTTAGATCAAACTTAAAGTCAAAATAAAAAACCCCGCCCCCTGCCTTAAGCGCGGGGACGGGAAATTTTTTACATATCGCCAAGGGCTTTTTTAACCTTTGCCGCAACATCGGATGACAACCATGGTTTCCATGTTGCCTCAAAGTTTTTTAGGAAATGTTCCGCCGCCACTTCGCCATCTGCTTGGTTGTCTTCCATCCACGCCAGAAGTTCGTTCATCTGGGCATTTTTGAAACCACGTTTGCTGAGGTATGCATAAGCATCGGGAGATTTCTTGGCAAAACTTTCAGTAGTTACGGTTTCCACTAGCGATGGTGGATACATTGTAACCTTAGGCGTTTCGCAATCGGCATTTGATGTGCAGTTTATAAATTCGTTTTTGTCGGCACCGCTTCCAAAATCAACCTTGACCATTTTATATTTACCCAGCACCGCAGTTGGGGCCCAGTAATAACCGAACCATGGCTGCTTGCGCTCGTACGCTTTGGCGATTGCGCCGGAAAGGCCTGCGCCCGAACCGGGATCGACCAATTCAAACCCATCGCCTGCGAGATTAAGCGCCTTGAACAAATTACCTGCCGAGATCTGGCAATTCCAGCCCGCCGGACAGGTGTAAAAACCTGATTTATCCGGGTCTTCCGGGTGTTTGAACATTTTGGCATTTTTCTTGATACCGGCAATGGTTGCCATGGACGGGTCCGCATCAACCAAATATTGGGGAACCCAGAAACCCTCTTCGCCGCCGTCAGTTAAAGATTTTCCGGCAACGCGCAGACGTTTTTCGGCAACGCCCTTGTCGATGGCATCTTTTAATGAGTTGCTCCAAAGCTCTGGCGCAATGTCGGGCTCGCCCTTTTCAACCATTGATGTGCCGGTTGGCATGGTGTCGCCCGGAACCAATTCGGCGTTACAGCCATAACCGTTGCTGAGGATAAATTTGTCCACATTGGCGATTAGTGAGGCCGAGCTCCAGTTCATGTCGGCAATGGTTACCCGGCCACAATCTGTGGCGGCAGAGGCCTCGGATGATAAAAGAACCGCAAATGCGGCTGATAAGATAAATTTAGCGTTTTTCAAAGTAACTCCCCTATATTAATAGTATTTTTTTAAAATAAAATAAGTATTATCCAAGTATTAATAAGCATAAAACCAATATCATTACGCCATATGCAGATGGCTTCTTGCCATTATTATTATTACTTACTTATTACTTTACTTTTATTTATGATTGAGCATGAATATTATTCTTGAGAATTATTATGCTCATACCTGAATTATGATTGCAAGTTGGTGAAAAAATCACATAACTGGGTGTGGTTGCCGTTTGCTGGAAAGCCAGACGGCCATCTACTTGAAATTGCTAACTTCCCTCAAATAATGTGTTAATAAATGGCTTTTTTCAGGGATTTTTAGTAATTTTAGCTTTCCCTTATATAATAATTTTATTATATAACTACCCAAAATAAAGAATCAGAGGGGGGGTGTCTTGGAATTGGGGCGTCTTCTTCGTGGAGACTGTAAATCTATGACCGTCGAACAAAAACCAGCGTTTGTATTCAAAGATGCCCACGCTGACGCCGATAATGTCGACCTTTCCCCATCATTGGGTGACGAGATCAAATACACCACCTGTTATATGTGTGCGTGTCGTTGCGGCATTCGTGTTTATCTAAAAGACGGCAAGGTTCGCTACATCCAAGGCAACAACAACCACCCCATCAACAAAGGCGTGCTGTGTGGCAAGGGTTCCAGCGGCATCATGCAGCACTATTCACCGGCCCGCCTTTCCAAGCCGCTCAAACGTGTCGGCCCCCGTGGTTCGGGCGAGTTTGAAGAGATCGAATGGGACGAAGCGCTGGAAATAGCCACCTCGCGCTTAAAGAAAATTCGTGAAGACGATCCGGCCAAGCTTGCGTTCTTTACCGGGCGCGATCAATCCCAAGCCACCACCGGGTGGTGGGCGTCAATGTTCGGCACCCCCAATTACGCCGCCCACGGCGGTTTTTGCTCGGTCAACATGGCGGCGGCTGGCCTTTACACCATTGGTGGCTCATTTTGGGAATTCGGCGAACCCGATTGGAATCTAACCAAATATTTCATGATGTTTGGCATGGCCGAAGACCACGACAGCAACCCCATAAAAATCGGTCTGGGCAAACTAAAAAAACGCGGCGCAAAATTTGTTTCGGTAAACCCCATCCGCACCGGATATTCCGCCATTGCCGACGAATGGATTGGTATTCGTCCGGGCACCGATGGCTTGTTCATTATGGCGCTGATGCACGAATTGCTAAAAGCCGGCAAGGTCGATCAGCAATATCTTGTGCGCTACACCAATGCGCCGTGGCTGGTTATTCAAGACGAAGGCGCGTCCGACCACGGCATGTTTGCCCGCGATGAAAACGGTGATCCTTATGTGTGGAGTACCAAAGACGAAGAGTTAAAAGCATCCACCGATATAACCTCACCCCCGGCGCTAAAAG
>DAOWFT010000010.1 GCA_030637845.1 Thalassospiraceae bacterium | reverse complement strand
GGGTTTGGAACAATGCCCCGACATCGACCTCAAAACCCAAATCGGCAAAGGCGGTGGCGATAATTTTTGCGCCCCGGTCATGGCCGTCTTGGCCCATTTTGGCGACCATCATGCGCGGCCTGCGGCCATTTTTGTCGGTGAAACTTTCCACCCCGTCACGGGCTAAATTGAAAGCATCGTCGTCTTTTAAGGCCCCGCCGTAAACGCCGGATATGGTGCGGGTGGTTGCGTTATAGCGGGTGTATATTTCTTCCAGCGCGTCGGAGACCTCGCCCACCGTGGCCCGGGCCCGCATGGCCTCAATGCTGAGCGCCAGCAAATTTCCCGTGCCCGTTTTGGCTGCATCTTTTAATGCCAATAATGCTGCCTCAACCACGCTGGTATCACGTGATGCCTTTATTTTTTTGAGCAGCCTTATCTGGTCCTTGCGTACCTGTTGGTTATCAATTTCCAATAGCTCGATTTTTTCCGTTGCCTCCGGCTGGTATTTGTTGACCCCGACCACAGCCTCATCGCCGCTATCAATCCGCGCCTGTTTGCGCGCGGCGGCTTCTTCGATGTGCATTTTGGGGATGCCGGCCTCAACCGCGCGGGTCATGCCGCCGTGGTCTTCGATTTCGGCCATTAATTTTTTAGCTTCAACTATTATTGAGTTGGTCAGGCTTTCCACATAAAAACTGCCGCCCAAGGGATCGGCCACGTTTGTAATGCCGCTTTCCTCGGCTAATATCAGCTGGGTGTTGCGGGCAATGCGGGCGGAAAACGGGGTCGGCAATGCCAATGCCTCGTCCAGCGAATTGGTGTGCAGGCTTTGGGTCCCGCCCAGCACCGCGGCCATGGCCTCAATGGTGGTGCGAACCACGTTGTTATAGGGGTCCGCCGCCTGCAACGACACGCCCGAGGTCTGGCAATGGGTGCGGAGCATTTTTGATTTGGGGTCTTTGGGCGAGAACTCTTCCATCAGTTCGGCCCAGAGCATTCTGGCGGCGCGAAGTTTGGCGACCTCCATAAAAAAGTTCATGCCGATGGCAAAGAAAAATGAAAGCCTCGGCGCGAAGGCGTCAACATCCATGCCTGATTTTATTGCCGCGCGCACATATTCCAAACCATCGGCCAAGGTATAGGCAAGTTCCTGTACCTGGGTCGCACCCGCTTCTTGCATGTGATAGCCGGAAATGGAAATTGAATTGTATTTCGGCATGTGTTTTGAGGTGTAAGAAATAATGTCCGAAACAATTCGCATGGATGGTTCGGGCGGATAAATATAGGTATTCCTGACCATGAACTCTTTTAAAATGTCGTTTTGAATGGTTCCGGTTAGCTGGCTTTGGGCCACGCCCTGTTCTTCGGCCCCGACAATAAATGCCGCCAATACCGGCAGAACCGCGCCATTCATGGTCATGGAAACGCTCATTTCATCCAATGGAATGCCCTTGAATAAAATCTTCATATCCTCAACACTGTCTATGGCGACCCCGGCCTTGCCCACATCGCCGGTTACCCGTTCGTGGTCTGAATCATAGCCCCGGTGGGTGGCCAAATCGAAGGCCACCGACAAACCCTTTTGTCCGGCCTTCAAATTATCCAGATAAAATTTATTGGACTCAGAGGCGGTGGAAAATCCGGCGTACTGGCGAATTGTCCACGGACGGTTTGCATACATGGTCGCCCGCGGCCCGCGCACGAACGGCTCCAATCCGGGCAGGGTGTTTACAAACTCAAGACCCTCAAGGTCGGCGCTGGTGTAAAGCGGTTTGACGGCTATGCCTTCGGGTGTGTTCCAGACCAGATCATTTATATGGCGATTTTTTAATTCTGCATTTGCGGTGCGTTGCCATTCGCCAATGCCAGAGTTGGAGGGAGCTTGTTTTTTTGTCATTTGCTTAAAAATCCATCCACAGGTGCGTTCGGGCCTTTGTTTTATCCCAAGGGGGCGTAGGCCACATATGAGAATCCAAGTATAGCCAAGGCTTAGAGGCTGGGCGAAAGCTTTCTGCAAGAGGGCAATGCCTGTGGATTTATCGCCAAATTTAAGTTTTTTCCACCGAAAATCCGCCAGTTATCCACAACATGTAGTGTTCGGTCTGGTTGACCATGGCTAAATATTGTATAAAACGGTGTCAGCGGGGCCACCTAAGGCCATATATATGACTTATGTGCCTGATGTACCTGAGCGCCGCACCGAACAGACCGTTAAACAGGGGGAAAACATGCCTGAAACGCCGACAATGCCTGCACAGGAATGGACACCGGATCGTATCAAGACCCTTATTGCGCTATGGGATGAAGGCCACCCCACCAGCGAAATAGGCCGCCGTCTTGGTGTTACCAAGAACTCGGTTGTGGGCAAGGTGCATCGTTTGGGTCTGAAAAAACGTCAATCACCCATTCGTCAGGCATCCACCGCACCCCGGCCCAAGCAGATCAAGGTGACCAAGGCCAAGGCCCAGGTAAAGCCGCCGGCATCAGCGGTAAAAATGGAAGAGCTTACATCGTCAATGTGTTGCTGGCCCGAAGGCGAGCCGGGAACCGACAGCCTGCATTTTTGCGGACAGCAAGTGGTAGATGACAAACCATATTGCGACGAGCATTGCGCGCGTGCCTATGTAAAGGTTTCCAAGGATCGCAAGAAAAGAAGCAGCGCAGCTTAGGCCGCGGCTAGCTGGATTTTCAGCCGTCAAATTCCATAATACCGTCATTTTTAAGGCTGTTGGCAAGATCGCTGAGGTTGTTCACCGCATCGGTGAGGTCGTCATCGGGAACACCGTCGTGGAATTTGAATTCCATGTCTTCTTTGTACATGGTCTGTTTGCGATTGCTCATATTCTGAAAAAACCAGTCAAGCAAGCGCGTGTCGTCTTCTGAACCTTTTAGGAACTTTAGAACATCATCTTCTTCGGCGGTCATTATTAGCTTCTGCAATCCCGGCGGGTTTGCCCGTTTTAGCTTTTCCGATAATGTTTTTGCCAATTGTTTGGGATCAACCGTCGGCAGGGCGCCGGGCATTAATGCCTTGACCGCCTCCATCAACAGTTTTTTCATTTGAACCTGATCGAGGGTTAAAACCGTATCATCCAGAGTTACGGAAAAAACACCTTTTTTGGTTTGATTTACGGATATTTTCATCAGGAATTACCAGCGCCCCGCAGCAGTTGTATATCTGCCTTCTAGGCTGGCATACACACAACAAATTGACAAGCATTGCCCGTTTTTTTGGCTAGTTAAGGCGTTGTAGTATTTCCTGTAAAACCTTATCGGCGTTATCGTTATCAACCTGGCAGGTACCGGCATTGGCGTGACCGCCACCGCCATATTCAAGCAAGATGGAGCCAATATTGGCCTTGCAGGTGCGGTTGAGGATGGATTTGCCAACCGCAAATATGGTTTTATCGCCCTCGGCTGAATTGGTTATTTGCACCGAAACATTACAGGCCGGGAACACCGCATAAACGGTAAAGCGGTTACCGGCAAAAACTGTGTCAACGTCGCGCATATCCACAACCACGGTTTTGGTGTGAACCTTGGCGTGTTCACGTATTTGCATTTCTGCTTTTTCTTCGTGTTCCATATAAAGAAGCGAGCGTTCGCGCACATCGGGGATGGTAAGTATTTCTTCCACCGGATGGTGGCGAACATAAACCATCATGTCTTTCATCAGTTGTTCGTGACTGATTTCAAAATGCTCAAACCGTGAAAGTCCGGTGCGGGGATCGAGAATGAAATTAAGAAGTGTCCACGGGTCGGGCGCAAGGATGTCTTCCTCGCTGTAGTCTGCCGAATCAGCCTTATCAACCGCAGTCATTAATTCATGGTCAATGGATGGAAATTTTTCCTTGCCACCGAAATAGTTATAAACCACCCGCGCAGCCGATGGCGCGTCGGGATCAATGATATAATTTTCCTTGGGGCCTACGCGTTCCGATTCTGAAACATGATGGTCAAAGCAAAGGTAAACCCCATCAACATATGGCAGGTTGGTGGTGATATCGTTTTCGGTGATGTGAACCAGACCTGCTTGCATGGCCCGTGGCTCTGCGAAGACGACCTCGCTTATCATATCAAGCTCAATCAACAACCCTCCGGCTACGACGCCGTCAAAATCTGCGCGGGTTACAAGACGATATTTCTTGTCAGACATAATTTTTTCTCTGCGCCCCTAATTAAAAATATAACCTAATTCAATTTTAGGTTCTGGCATAAACGCCGCGTTGCCCCTTTACGGGTTCAAATTTATCGGTGACACCCAAAACGGTTTCCGCCCCACCCAGAAACAATCTACCGTCTTCGGGCATTAACGAAGCAATTTGCTCAAGAACCTCACCCTTGGTTTTTGGGTCAAAATAAATGAGCACATTTCTACAAAATACAATATCGAAACCGCCAAGCGGTGACAGCTTATCAAGCAGATTATAGTACTTATATTTGACCATAGATCTGATTTCCGGCTTTATCTCCCAGGTCTCATCTTTTTTATCAAAATATTTGAGCAGCAACTGGATAGGCATTCCGCGCTGTACTTCAAATTGGGAATACTGGCCGTTTGCGGCCTTCGTAAGTATTTCATGGGAAATATCGGTACCCACAATATCTAAGTTCCAGCCGGCCAGTTGGGCACCCAGTTCTTTCAATACAATAGCAATTGAATATGGTTCCTGCCCACTGGAGGCTGCCGCACACCATATTTTCAAATGTTTTTTGGCGGCTCGCTTTTCAAGGATTGGCGGTAAAACTTCATCGCGCAAAAGATCGAACGGTTTAGTGTCGCGAAAGAAGAATGATTCGTTGGTGGTCATGGCTTCCACGACCTCAATAATCAGGCTTTCTTCTTTGCGGGCCTTAAGGGCGGCAATAAGGTCTTCAAGACCATTGTGGCTGTGTTTGCGCGCGACCGGCATCAGCCGACTTTCAAGCAGGTACGCCTTGTCAGGCGTCAACGCCAGCCCCGAACGGGCCTTTATTAGCGTGCTGATAAAATTAAAATCTTCAGGACTCACTTTGCGTGTCTCCGGGAAAAGTATTTTTTATATTAGGCCAACCTGTTGAAATTTGGCCTGTATAATATCTGAATCGAATGGCTTCATGATGTATTCATTCGCCCCCGATGTCATGGCTTCCTGAATGTGATCTAGATCATTTTCCGTTGTGCAAAAAATAACAATCGGATCGCCCCCGCTCGGAAGTTCCCTAAGTGCGCGCAAAAATTCAATTCCGTTCATTACCGGCATATTCCAATCAAGAAGAACCGCCTCAGGCATTTTTGCCTTGCAGGCATCAAGCGCTAGCTGGCCGTCAGCAGCTTCTTCGGTAGCAAAACCTAATTCATCAAGAATTTTTTTGGCAACCATACGGATGACTTTGCTGTCATCAACGATTAGGCAAGTTTTCATGTTATTTGTGTCTTCTGTTCTAATGTTGGATCGGGGCCGTAGCTAAACCTTAATTTAGTGGCAGAGAGACAGCCATTCTAGTTATTTTTTTATATTCAACAATCACATGCAGCGCCCACCTACCAATAGAATGAAAAGTGCGGGCAAGTTCAAGCCTAAACTTCAGCTACTAATACATATGATGTATATCCACCAACTTTCTGATGTCCGACGGCTGGTGCCCTGAGCGGCGCAAGGATTTAAGCGTCATCGACCTTTCCCGTTTGGAAAGGCGCGTACCGTCTTCGTTCTTTAGCAGCTGGTGGTGGTCGTAATCTGGCGTATCCAGGCCCAACAGGGCCTGAAGCAGGCGATGCAGGTGGGTGGATGAAAATAGATCCTCACCCCGGCTAACCAGCGTAACACCCTGAAGGTGGTCATCCAGCGTAACCGCCAGATGATAGCTGGTGGGGATGTCTTTTCGAGCCAGCACCACGTCGCCAAATATTTCAGGCCGGGCGACTATTTCCCCTTTGTTTTCATCTTTCCATACAAGTGGCCATACAAGCGGCATTTCCAGTGCTTTTTCCATATTAAGACGAAGCGCGTAGGGGATATTTTCATCTTTTTTATCCTCTACCTCAGACGTATCCAGATGACGGCAGGTCCCGGGGTATAGATGTCCGCCCAGACCCCCATCTTTGTCTGTGTTCGTTAGATGCGGCGCGGTTTGGGATTGTTCTATTTCGGCGATAATTTCTTTTCTGGTGCAAAAGCACGGATAAAGCAGGCCCATTTCATCAAGCTTGGTTAGGGCTTTTTTATAATCGCTCATATGTTCCGATTGACGCCTTACCGGGGTTTCCCAGCTAAGCCCCAGCCACTCAAGATCTGCAAAAATTGCCGCTTCAAATTCCGCCCTTGTCCGGCCCACGTCGATGTCTTCCATGCGCAGTAAAAAGCGTCCGCCCTGTTCGCGGGCCCTATCAAAGGCCTTAATCGCCGCCATGGCGTGGCCCAGATGCAGGTGCCCGGTGGGGCTGGGGGCGAAACGGGTGATTATTTGCCTCATAACGGGGGTCGGCCCTCAATTCGTTGAAATTCACGTGATAGGTAAATATTTGGCAACAAATACCACATATAGTAACCTCCAGACACTGCTTAACGCCATAATCTGGTTAAAAAGTAATGGGGGGTTGTATGCTTAATCTCCAGACGCTGGTTCTTAACGCCGATTTTCGCCCGCTTTCATACCACCCGCTTTCATTGTGGTCTTGGCGGGACGCGGTAAGCGCGCTTTTGCTTGATCGGGTAAATCTGGTTGAAAACTATGACGTTACGGTGCATTCCCCATCCATAGAGCTTGAGGTCCCCTCGGTTGTGGCGCTTAAACGCTACATTAGCTTTAATGGCCGTCCGGCCTTTACCCGCTATAACATATACCTGCGTGATGGTTTTGCCTGCCAATACTGTGGCGATGGTTTTTCCACCAATGAGCTAACCTTTGATCACGTTCAACCCAAAAGCAGGGGTGGGCGCACCGAATGGGAAAATGTGGTTTCGGCTTGTGCCCCGTGCAATATCAAAAAATCCAACCGCACCCCGCGTGAAGCCTCAATGCCGCTTATCCAGACACCGCTTGAGCCATCCGTAGGGGTGCTTAACCGGGCTGCAAAGTCGCTTCATGGTGGCGATGTCCACCATACATGGGTGGATTACGTTTACTGGGATAGCGAATTGCAGAGCTAAACCCCTAATTTTTTGGCTGTTTTTAGCGGTTTTTTCTATTTTCCCTCTGTTTTATAGCTCGACGTGTGAAAAGCCTTGCCAAGATGCCCGATTTCCTTATATTCCGCCTCTCTAAAAGCATTTCCGGGAACGTTTGGTTTGGGCTTTTTAGCCCTCAGCAACGCCCCTCTGCCAAGGCAGGGGACAAGGCATACCGGGACAACAATTAACCATCTTAAAAAAGGTGATGAAAAAATGTCGAAGCGTATTCGCTCAAAATACAAGATTAACCGCCGTCTTGGCTGTAATCTTTGGGGTCGCCCCAAAAGCCCGTTTAACACCCGTGACTATGCCCCCGGGCAACATGGTCGCAGCCGTCGTAACAAGCCAACCGATTACGGTACCCAGCTTATGGCCAAGCAAAAGCTAAAAGGCTATTACGGCAACATTTCGGAAAAACAGTTCCGCAAATATTATTCAGATGCCGCACGCCGTCCCGGTGATGCCTCGGAAAACCTTATTGGTATTCTTGAGCGCCGTCTCGATGCGGTTGTCTACCGTATGAAATTCGTGCCAACCGTGTTTTCATCCCGTCAGGTTGTTAACCACGGCCACGTTACGGTTAACGGCAAAACCGTCAACATTCCGTCTTACATGGTTAAGGAAGGCGACATTGTTGAATTGAAAGCAAAATCCCTGAACATTCCCATGGTTATCGAGGCACTTAATTCGTCCGAGCGCGAAATCCCCGATTACATGGATGTCGATACCAAACAGGGCAAGGGCAAGTTCGTCCGCACCCCAGCGTTTGCCGATGTGCCTTATCCGGTACAGATGGAACCAAATCTGGTTATCGAATTTTATTCGCGTTAATCCGCGAGCCAACACAATCAAAAAGCCGCTCCGGGAAACCGGGGCGGCTTTTTTGTTTTTAGATTGGGGGAGGATAGTTTTTTAGTTATAGAGATTGGCCCAATCGATGTTTTCGTTGTAGGCGGTGACGGGTGTTTTGGCATCTTCGCCAAACCCGGACCATTCGATCAACGCTGTCGCGCTAACGGTGCGGTAAAGGTTCGCCCAATCGATGTTTTCGTTGTAGGCGGTGACGGGTGTTTTGGCATCTTCGCCAAAGCCGGACCATTCGTTCAGTAAATTAATGGTCATGGCAGAAGCGGTAGTGGTGGTGCTAATGCTTAAGGTGGCGGCCAAAGCGGCGGCCAGTGCAATGGTTTTTAACATGATTTATGTCTCCTAATTCAGATCAGTTTTATTTGCTGACAGAAGTTATACAGGGGGAGGCCTGAATTGCGGATGAAGCCGGCATTCATTTAAAATTCATGTTGTTCGGGGTGTTCGGGGGGGTGGATGCAGCGGTAGCGATTGGGCAATCAGGTGACCAATTCGGCCAGCCCGCTTAAGTCTTTTAGTTCAACCACTGGTGTGAACGGTAGCTGTTCAGGAACCTGTCCGGCCCGGTTTATCCACGCCACCTGAAAACCAAATGCGCTAGCACCGG
>DAOWFT010000132.1 GCA_030637845.1 Thalassospiraceae bacterium | reverse complement strand
GGTGCGCTTATTCAAATAAGAAAATCATTAAAACCAGATGGATTAATGCTGGCATCGGTTTTTGCCGAACGAACATTGTGGGAACTGCGCGAAAGCTTGATGGCGGCTGAAATTGAAATAGAAGGCGGCATGAGCCCTAGGGTATCGCCATTTGCCACGGTGCAAGATTTAGGTTCGCTTTTAGGCCGTGCCGGATTTGCGCTTCCGGTATTAGATACCGACACCATTACCGTGTCATATCCCGATGCGTTCAAGCTAATGGCTGATCTGCGCGGCATGGGTGAAAGTAGCGCGGTTAGCGGCAGGCGAAAAACATTTACCCGCGAAGACACAATTTTACGGGCCGCACGTTATTATCAGGAAAAATTCGCGGGCGGTGATGGCCGCATCCCGGCAACGTTTGACATTGTTACAATGACCGCATGGGCACCGGGGCCAAACCAACCCCAGCCGCTAAAACCCGGAACGGCTAAAATTAATTTAAATCTTGCCCTTAATGACGGCGCCGAGAAAGACAAGAAGGGATGAAATTTGAAACACCGTTAATTTCTGGAAAGCTGATCAAACGTTACAAACGTTTCATGGCCGATGTTGAATTGGACGATGGTTCGGTTGTTACCGCGCACTGTGCCAATTCAGGTTCCATGCTTTCGCTCAATGTTCTAGGCGCCAGGGTTTGGCTTACGCCCAATGATAACCCCAAACGTAAACTTAAATTTACCTGGGAAATTATTGAGATAAATGATGCGCTAGTTGGCATCAACACCCAGCATCCCAACCGCATTGTTAGCGATGCCATCGCGGCTGGTGAGATTGCCGAGCTAACTGGTTATGAACACCTCAAACGCGAGGTTAAATACGGCGAAAATTCACGCATCGATATTTTTCTGCAATCTGAGGGAAAACCAGACTGCTATGTCGAAGTTAAAAACGTAACCATGAAACGCGATCTGGCTAAAAAGGCACCCGCTGAATTTCCCGACGCGGTAACGGCCCGAGGCGCCAAACATCTGGTTGAGCTTGCAAACATGGTACGTGCCGGACACCGGGCGGTAATGTTTTATTTGGTGCAGCGAAATGATGCCAAAAGCTTTACCCTCGCACCCGATATTGACCCGACCTATTCAGCCGAATTTGCCAAGGCTATTACCGCTGGGGTCGAGGTCGTGGCCTATGGCTGTGATATAACCCCCTTGGAAATAAGCATTTCTGGGCCATGCGCTATTGAGACCTAGTGATTTTGTAAAAAACACCTATATTCTAGTAACCAAGAAATAATTTTAAAGTTGATAAAAAAATGCACGAAGCAAAAAGAATAGTAATTCACTCAAGCGATGATTTTGACGGCATGCGCAAAGCCGGAAAGCTAGCCGCCGAAACGCTAGATATGATAGCGCCCCATGTGGTGCCCGGTGTCAGCACCGATAAGCTAAACCGCATTTGTCATGAATTTATTATTGATAATGGTGCAATACCATCACCGTTAAATTATCGCGGTTATCCAAAATCCATTTGCACCTCCATCAACCATGTTGTTTGTCACGGTATTCCCGGTGATAAAAAATTAATGGACGGTGATGTTGTAAACATCGACGTTACCGTCACCCTTGATGGCTGGTTTGGCGATACTTCGCGCATGTTTACCGTTGGTAAAGCTGGCGTAAAATCACGCAAGCTTATCGACGTCACCTTTGATGCAATGTGGAAAGGCATTAATGTGGTAAAGCCCGGTGCCACCACTGGCGATATTGGCCATGCCATTCAGGAATATGCCGAAAGCCACGGTTATTCGGTGGTGCGCGATTTTTGCGGCCACGGATTGGGCCGGGTCTTTCATGATGCACCCAACATCATGCATTTCGGCAAACCCGGTGAAGGGGTAAAATTAAAAGAAGGAATGTTTTTTACCATCGAACCAATGATTAACTTTGGCAAATACGATATAAAAATTCTACAAGACGGCTGGACCGCAGTTACCCGTGATAAAACACTTTCCGCGCAGTTTGAACATTCCATCGCTGTTACCAAGGACGGTTTTGAAGTTTTCACCAAATCGCCCGCTGGGTTAGATAAGCCCCCATACGATTTATAGAAAACCGGACAATAGATTATGGGGCCATTATGGGGTCAGACGACAAAAAAGAACCACCGCATTACGCTGGACATCGCGCTCGACTGCGTGAACGTTTTATAAAAAGCGGCGCCAGCTCCCTGCCCGATTATGAATTAGTTGAATTGTTATTGTTTAATTCCATGCCAAGGCGTGATGTAAAACCAATTGCCAAAGCATTAATAAAAAAATTTGGCTCGCTGGCCGGTATTTTAGATGCCGATACCAGCGAAATTTCCAGCGTTGATGGAATGGGCGAGGTCGCCGCAATTAATCTGAAAGTTGTGCGCGAGACGGCGGTCCGTATGCTGGGCCAAGAAATCATGGACAAACCGGTGTTGGATAACTGGCAAGCGTTGCTTGATTACTGTCGCGCCGCCATGGGCGGGGAAAAGGTTGAACAATTTCGCATTTTATTTCTAAACCGCAAAAATGTGCTGATAGCAGATGAATTGCAACAAACGGGAACCATTGACCACACCCCGGTTTACCCACGCGAGGTCATAAAACGTGCGCTCGACCTAGGGGCCAGCGCATTGATAATGGTTCACAACCATCCCAGCGGCGACACCACACCATCGAAACCAGATATTGATATGACCATGGAAATTCAAGATGCCGGGCACAAGTTAGGCATTCAACTACACGACCACGTAATAGTTTCAGCCAGCGGCCACACCTCATTCAAAAGCGAAGGGTTGTTATAAAAATTGACCTCCCCCGCCACGCCCCCACTTTCACCCATAATTGTGCTTAGGGTTTTTACCCCGTTCGCGTTGGGATATTTTCTTTCCTATACCTATCGCACGGTCAATGCGGTAATTGCACCCGATCTTGTTCTTGACCTTGGCCTAAATGCAAATGCATTGGGGCTTTTAACCAGTGCGTATTTTTTAAGTTTTGCCGCATTTCAATTACCGCTGGGAATATTGCTTGACCATTATGGCCCGCGTCGGGTCGAAGCTGTTCTTTTACTATTTGCATCCCTGGGCGCGGCATTTTTTGCAGTGGCCGAAAATATACCGGGGTTAATAATTGCCCGTGGGCTTATCGGTTTTGGGGTGTCTGCCTGCCTGATGGCATCGTTCAAGGCATACGTCATGTGGTTTCCCAAAGAAAAACTACCACTGGTAAATGGTTTTCAATTAATGGCCGGTGGCCTGGGCGCACTGGCCGCAACCCAGCCAGTTGAAATGCTTTTAACCATAACCGACTGGCGCGGGGTTTTTTGGCTGTTGGCGCTAGCAACGCTTGTAGTGGCGTTCATGATTTTTTTCATAGTCCCCGATGGCAAACACAAAGAAGGCAACGCCAGGCTGAAGGACGCGATAAAGGGTGTAGGATCAGTTTTTTCTAGCCCGCTTTTCTGGCGAGTTGCACCCATTACGGTTATGAGCCAAGCAACATTTCTTGCGACCCAATCTTTATGGTCGGGGCCATGGCTACGTGATGTGGCGGGCATGGCCCGTGATGATGTGGCGGTTGGTTTATTTTTAATAGCGTGTTCAATGATTTTTGGATTTTTCTTTTGGGGGGTTTTATCTGAACGCCTAAGCAAGATTTATGGTGTTCGTCCAATGACGGTTAGCTTGTTTGGAATGGTATCGTTCACCATCGTACAGGCGGTGCTGGTGACACAACCAATTGAATGGGCGGTTGGCATATGGATGGCATTTGGGTTTTTTGGCACCAGCGGCATTATTGCCTATGCCGCATTATCGCAATCGTTTCCCCACCATCTGGCCGGGCGGGTTAATACCGGCATTAACGTTCTGGCTTTCATAATGGCCTTTGCCGGGCAATGGGCCACCGGGGTTATTATCGACCTTTGGCCCATAGGCGCAGATGGCGGCTACAACCCCGATGGCTACGCTTGGGCTTTTGCGATGTTGATGATGCTCCAACTAACGGCCCTCGGCTGGTACGTCGCCTATCAAAAAGGCGGAAAAACGGTTAAGCTTTAAGCCAAAAAATAGCCGCAAATACTGGCAGGTTGATGAAAAAACCTGTATAGAACTCGCATATCAACCCACCGGAGAAATGTTTGATGATTCCGCGCTATTCCCGCCCCGATATGGTCAATATTTGGGAGCCCGCCAATAAACTTAGAATATGGTTTGAAATTGAAGCCCACGCCTGTGATGCGCTGGCGGATTTGGGGGTTATCCCCAAGAATGCGGCCAAGGCGGTATGGGATAAAGGGGCCAAAGAATACACCCCCGAGCGCATTGCCCGGATAGACGAAATAGAGCTTGAAACCAAGCACGACGTTATTGCATTTTTGACCGAACTAGCCGAACACGTTGGCGATGAGGCCCGTTTTATTCATCAGGGGATGACATCATCTGATGTTTTAGATACCTGCCTTTCGGTGCAAATGATGCAAGCGGCTGATTTATTGCTAGCCGATATTGATGATTTGCTTGTTGCGTTAAAAGCCCGTGCCATGGAAACCAAAATGATGCCGACCATTGGTCGCAGCCACGGTATCCATGCCGAACCGACAACGTTCGGGCTTAAGATGGCGCGCTTTTATGCCGAGTTTGAGCGCAACCGTGAACGTTTAATCGCGGTAAGAAAAGACATTGCCACCTGTGCCATAGCAGGTGCGGTTGGAACATTTGCCAACATCGATCCGGCGGTTGAAGAACATGTTGCAAAAAAACTGGGCCTAACGCCGGAACCAGTTTCAACCCAGGTTATACCGCGTGACCGTCACGCCCATTATTTTGCAACCTTGGGCGTAATCGCATCTAGCGTAGAAAACGTTGCAACCGAAATTAGGCATCTGCAACGGACCGAGGTTCGCGAAGCACAAGAATACTTTACCCCCGGGCAAAAGGGCTCCAGCGCAATGCCGCACAAGCGCAACCCCATATTGACCGAAAACCTAACCGGCCTTGCCCGCATTGTGCGGATGGCTGTGGTTCCGGCATTGGAAAATGTTGCGCTATGGCATGAACGCGATATTTCGCATTCATCTGTCGAACGCATGATTGGCCCTGACAGCACCATTACCCTTGATTTCGCGCTTAAAAGATTAAAGAGCGTTATTGAAAAACTGGTTGTTTATCCAGAAAACATGATGGACCAGCTAAATAATTTTGGTGGCATCCACGATGCCCAACGGGTTTTGTTATTTTTAACCCAAAACGACGTATCACGCGAAGATGCATATAAAATTGTTCAGCGCGGTGCCATGCGGGTATGGAAAAGTTTCGGCATCGACCCCGACAACCCCGATGTTCCAGCCCAACTGGACGCGGTCGAAAAAGAAGCATCCGAACACGACAACCGTTTGTTCTTTTTCTTGTCCCACGATGAAGGCTTAAAAAAACTGTTGGATGTTGGTGCGTTGGAAAAGCTACTGAACGAGGATTCCATCAGCTATCACACCAAACGGGTCGATGCTATTTTCAAACGGGTGTTTGGCTAAAATTAATCGCCGACTTTTTCGTGATCATCACCAAGCGGATTGGGATAATCGCCCGATATCTGCTTAACCGCTACCTGCATTTGCTTGTCCATCTCAGCGCGAATATCATTTTCATCAATTTCAATATTGCGTTCAGAAAAATCTGCTACAACCTTGCGAATAACGTCCTCAATGCCCGGCTCTTCAAGGTCGGCCATTACCACGGTTTTGGCGTATGCATCGGCATCGGCATCGGTTATGCCCAGCTTTTCAGCGGCCCACAGACCAACCAGCTTGTTGCGGCGTGACTGGGCCTTGAATTGCAGCTCGTCATCAAGTTTCTGTTTTGCTTCGAAGCTTTTTTCGCGTTCGTTAAATGTATCGGCCATAGCTACAATTAATCCTCAGGTTGTGGTCTTGGTTGTGGTTTTAGTTGTGGTTATTATTTTACCTATTTTCTCATGGGCGAGGTGAAATTGCCATCCCCAGACAGCCAATAAAAGGGTTATCTTTGAATAATATTATTTAAGTAGGAATGCCCCCCAAAGAAACTACAAGGAAACTATATGTGTACCACAGTCATACTAAGACGCCCCGGCCACCGCTGGCCCCTGATACTGGCCGCCAACCGCGATGAAATGGTGGGTAGGCCATGGAAAGGGCCGGCCAAGCATTGGCCTGAACGCCCTGAAACCACAGCCGGGCTGGATGAAAGTGCGGGCGGAAGCTGGTTGGGGGTGAACGATTACGGGCTTGTGGCGGGCGTGCTTAATCGCCCGGGAACGCTGGGCCCGGCCCCAAATAAACGCACACGGGGTGAATTGGTGTTAGAAGCCTTAGACCATGCCGAAGCCAGTGTGGCCAAAGACGCCTTGTTAGAAATAAACCCCGATTCCTACCGCCCATTTAATTTAGTAGTGGCAGACGCGCGTGATGCATTTTGGCTTAGCCTTACAGAAAACTCCGCATCGGTTGTGGCCCACCCCATCCCAGATGGGGTTTCCATGTTAACCGCCCACGACCTAAATGATATAAATTCCAAACGCATAGCCCATTACCTGCCGCTTTTTAAAAAAGCTCACCCGCCCGAGCCGGAACAAGATAATTGGGCCGAATGGCAAGACCTTATGGCAAATGCTAACAGCCCCAGCGAAAACCCCCATGACGCCATGAACATAGATTCAGAAAAAATGGACGGATTCGGAACCAGATCCACATCGCTTATTGCCCTTGCTGGGCCCGATAGAGGCCCTGATGAACCATCCTTGCGTTGGATTTTTTCAAACCCCGGGCCGGGAAATATAGGCTGGCGGACAATATGCTGAGGCCTGTATTTAGTTAACATTTTTTGCAAAAGATTATCTTTTTCGGTTTTTTTACAACCTTCCCCATACTTAATTTTAATGAAGGCGAGTATGATGCTATATTGATAACAAAAAGCGATTAAGGAATATTATAACTTGCCCCCCTACCTCACTTTCATCGATGCAGGAACAAACCTGCAAGATATGTACGCCACCAACTACGACCCATTGCTGGTGCTGGCATCTATCGCTGTGGCCATATTTTCCTCATATGCGGCCTTTCGCGTTGCGGAAAGAATTTCCGGAACCCGGATGCTCTATATCAAATTGGCATGGATAACCGCCGGATCGCTGGTTCTGGGCGGCGGGGCGTGGTCAATGCATTTTATCGGCATGCTGGCGCTCAGCCTGCCCTGCGGTATTAGCTACGACCCCCTTGTAACCGTGCTTTCCATGGGGCCGGGAATACTGGGCACCGCGGTTGCGCTGACACTGATTGGGCAAAAGCAAATTTCACTGACGCAACTTCTTGTGGGCGGGGCAATTATGGGCCTAGGCGTGGGCACCATGCATTATGCAGGCATGGCGGCGTTACGCATGGATGCCTTCATGCGTTATGACCCTTATATATTTGCCCTTTCCATATTAATTGCAATTATTTTAGCAACGCTATCCATCGGCATCAAATTCGCGATACAGCGCTCGGGCAAGCGCCCAAGCCACATATCTGAAGCGGTACGGGCGGCGGTGATGGGGCTATCGATTTCTGGTATGCATTACACCGGGATGTTGGCGGTAAATTTCTTTCCCGGCGATGAATTAAGCGGTAGCGGCGTAACTCTTCACCCTATGGCAATGGGCATAGCAATTTCGCTGGTTATGGTGGTTTTGGTTCTTATGACATTGGCGGCCGCATTTTTCGGGCGCTACCTTGATACCTTTGCCGACCTACGCGAAGAAATACAGATAAGAAGAAAAGCCGAGACCCAGATAAGAAAGCTATCCCAGGCGGTGGAACAAAGCCCGACAACAATAATGATCACTGGCACCGACGGATTAATAGAATATGTAAACCCTAGGTTTTGCGAAATTACCGGCTATAGCGTTGAGGAAATTATTGGCGCTAACCCACGTATTCTCAAGTCCGGCAAAATGCAAAAGTCGGAATATGGTGAACTTTGGAACACCATCAAATCCGGTGGTACATGGCGCGGTGAAATGCTTAACAAAAAAAAGGATGGAACCCCGTACTGGGACCTCACCTCCATTTCTCCAATCAAAAACTCTGATGGAGAAATCACAAATTTTATGGCCATCAAGGAAGATGTTACCGAACGTAAAAATACGGAAGAAAGCCTGCTCAGGTCAAAGGAAGAAGCGGAATACGCCAACAGCGCCAAGTCTCATTTTTTGGCATCCATGAGCCATGAACTAAGAACCCCGTTAAATGCGATTATCGGCTTTGCCGATATGCTGCTAATGGAAGTAAAAGGCCCGCTCGGCAATCCATCTTATAAGGAATATGTCAGCGATATT
This sequence comes from Thalassospiraceae bacterium, assembly GCA_030637845.1. Lineage (GTDB taxonomy): Bacteria > Pseudomonadota > Alphaproteobacteria > Rhodospirillales > Magnetovibrionaceae > DAOVVL01. The sequence continues at coordinate 1,549 of DAOWFT010000132.1, read as the reverse complement.
AAAAATTCCGGGGTGCATCTTTCTAAAATACTGGTAGATATCCTTGACGTTTCAAAAATTGAAACCGGTAATGTTGATTTGGATGAAGAATACGTTGTCATACCAAATGTAACCAGTTCGTGCATGCGGATTGTCCATCCCCGGTCCGAAGAAAAAGGGATAATGATTAGCGAAAACATTCCCGAAGGTTTGCCCCGGTTATATGTGGATACGGTAAAACTAAAACAGATTTTAATAAACCTGCTTACCAACGCCATTAAATACACACAAAATGGCGGCACGGTTGAATTAACGGTTGTTGTTGGCAAGGATGGGAAAATAGCGTTCCACATTATCGATAACGGCATCGGCATGGCGGCGAAAGATATCCCCCGGGCCTTAGAACCGTTTGGCCAGTTGGCCGATGTTTTAACCCGCGACCAAGAGGGGGTCGGGCTCGGGCTCCACCTGACCAAGGCGCTGGTCGAATTACATGACGGCCGCCTCGGGATAGATTCTACCCTTGGCGAAGGCACCACGGTATCGGTTATTTTTTCGGCTGAGCGCACCGATTCGCCGCCCCGGCCTTCATGAACCCTCCCCCGGCTAAGCCTAATTTTTGGCCACCAGCCAAAGCTGTAACCACATGCTGCCAAGCCTAGTTGTGGAGCCCGGCCTTAACTGCTATATCAGGCACTTCCTATGAGGCTGCTCAAATAGCAGAAGCAAAACCCTATAATCGGAGCCACTTTTATGGCCAAACGCAGACAGCTTTATGAAGGCAAGGCCAAGGTAATTTTCGAAGGGCCAGAACCGGGAACCGTTGTCCAATACTTCAAAGACGACGCCACTGCTTTCAACAACAAAAAACAGGGCACCATTACCGGCAAGGGGGTGCTCAATAACCGCATTTCCGAATACCTGATGATGCGTCTGGGCGAGATTTCCATCCCTACCCATTTTGTTCGCCGCCTTAACATGCGCGAACAGTTGGTACGCGAAGTTGAAATTATTCCGGTTGAAGTTGTTATTAGAAATATTGTTGCAGGTTCTTTGGCCAAGCGTTTTGATATGCCCGAAGGCACGCCCCTGCCGCGATCCATCGTCGAATATTATTACAAATCCGACGAATTGGATGATCCGATGATATCCGAAGAACACATCACCGCATTTGGCTGGGCCTCGCCTTCTGACCTTGATGAAATTATGACCATGTCGCTTAGGGCAAATGATTTCCTAACCGGGCTTTTCCTTGGCATTGGCATCAGGTTGGTTGATTTCAAACTGGAATTTGGTCGCCTTTATGAAGACGGTGAAATGCGGATTGTTCTGGCCGATGAAATTAGCCCAGATAATTGCCGCCTGTGGGATATCAACACCGATGAAAAGCTAGATAAAGACCGTTTTCGTCGTGACCTTGGCAACGTAGAAGAGGCCTACCAAGAAGTTGCTCGCCGTCTTGGCATCCTGCCCGAAAGCGGACCCGGCGATGTCCCCGGCTCAGATACTATGCAATAAACTCAGCCTATCGGCGAGATGCAATAAACTCAGCCTATCGGCGAGATGCAAT
>DAOWFT010000161.1 GCA_030637845.1 Thalassospiraceae bacterium | reverse complement strand
TTCGCTTCCAGCCGGGATAAGTATTTTACCCAAGATGCCCTCGTCAACCGCCTCGACCTCCATGGTGGCCTTGTCGGTTTCAATTTCGGCAATTACATCACCGCTTGAAATGGTATCGCCCTCTTTCTTACTCCATGATGCAAGGGTGCCTTCGGTCATGGTTGGTGAAAGGGCGGGCATGGTAATTTCTATTGGCATTTGCTTTGCTCCCCTCACCCGTTCACTTCGACAAGTATGTCGGTATAAAGTTCGGATCCGTCCGGTTCCGGGCTTTCCTTGGCGAACTCGGCTGCCTCGGTGACGATTGCTTTGATATCCTTGTCGATATTTTTCAACGTTTCCTCGTCGGCTGCTTTGCTTTGAATTATAAGTTCGCGCAGGTTATCAATTGGGTCTTGTTCTTGGCGCACCTTTGAAACCTCGTCCTTTGATCTGTATTTAGCCGGATCAGACATGGAATGACCGCGATAGCGATAGGTCATCATTTCAAGGATAAACGGCCCCTTGCCGGAACGGGCGTATTCTGCGGCACGCGCCGTTGCTTCACGCACCGCAACAACGTCCATGCCGTCAACCTGTTCACCGGGAATACCGTGGGCACGACCACGATTATAAAGATCGGTTGTGCTGGAGGCACGATCAATGGATGTGCCCATTCCGTATTTGTTGTTTTCAATTATATAAAGAACCGGCAGCGACCAAAGTTGCGCCATGTTGAAGCTTTCATAGACTTGACCCTGATTGATCGAGCCATCGCCGAAATATGTATAACAAATGCCGCCGTCTTCTTTGTATTTATGGGCAAACGCCAGCCCGGTACCGATAGGAACCTGTGCCCCAACAATTCCATGACCGCCGTAAAAGTTTTTTTCACGGCTGAACATATACATCGAACCGCCCTTGCCTTTGGAATAACCGCCTTCGCGTCCGGTTAGTTCGGCCATTACGCCCTTGGGGTCCATGTCGCAAACCAGCATATGGCCGTGATCGCGATAGCTGGTTATTACGCTGTCTTGTTCTTTGGAGGTCGAATGGGCGCCGACAACCACGGCTTCCTGTCCAATATATAAATGGCAAAACCCGCCAATAAGCCCCATGCCATAAAGCTGGCCCGCCTTTTCCTCGAAACGGCGTATCAAAAGCATTTCACGGTAAAACTCGATCAATTCATCGGCGTCGGCTTCAAGACGCTTTGCCGGTTTTTTGGTTTTTACCTTAGCCTTGGTGCGGGCCTTGGTGCGGGCCTTGGTCTTTTTCTTTGGCTGGGATTTGGTTTTGGGAGCGGCTGCTTTTTTTGCTATTGGTGGGGTATCCTCCGGAGCAGTTTTATTGGGGAAGTCACTATTTATTTATTGGTATTTATTGGCCGCAAACATACCCCCGAATGGGATTTATGGCAATGCCCAGAATGTTTGATAAGGCTATGTTTTTATTGAATTAATTGAGATTAACTTAGTTTTAGTTAATTAATAGAATATGATTATAAAACAGGTGTAGGTTTTTGGTTCAATATTTCAAATGGGGATTAAAAACGGAAATAACAGCCAGATAAATAAAAATAATATTATCGGTTAGCGGACTATCGACCTTACGGTTGTGTAGACATCATACCAACCAATGCCCTTTTCCATCGCATTTGCGTGTTCGGGGTTTTCGCGCCATGCCTTTATGGATGCATCATCTTTCCAGTAACTAACGGTTATACCAAAACCGTCTTCACCGCGGGCTGATTCTGCACCTAAAAATCCGGGCTGGTCTTTGACCAGCTCAACCATCCTCATGGATGTGTCATCATAGCCGTCATCATATGCTTCTGGTTTGAGGCGGGTTATGAACGTTACGGCAATTGATCCAGATGGTGGCTTCATGGCTTCGTTAATGGGCATTTATGGCTTATTTCCTTGATGTAGCGCCGGTATTGCCGGTTTGCGCTCCCCTTTAGGGTTAAGTGTAATTTGTCCAAGGGCCAACTCCGCCCGGGCATCCGGTTTTGCCTCAAGCAGTATAATTTCATCAGCCCAGGCATAGCCCAGAACTATTCTTGCGCGCTCTTCCAGCATATCGGGGTCAATGCTGTCCGGGCGCAAAAGGGCCACCCTTTTCTCAAGTCTGATGCGTTTGTTGTTTAAATCGATGAGATCGCTATTCAAGCTGCTCACCTGATGCTCGAGCTTGCCCAAGGCAATAAAGCCACGATCACCCTGTATGGCGTGATAGGCAAAATAAACGACCATGGTTATGCTGGCTACCGGGCCAATTATCTGCCCCGCCCTGCGCTTGATTTCGAAAAAAAATCCCATAGGCATATTATGCTGGGGCAAGCGTTAATATGGGATTAGCGGCAAAAATTAGTTGGGTATTATTTGATGATGTCGCGCCCGGCGTAAACCGCAGCTTCGCCCAATTCTTCCTCGATACGGATAAGCTGGTTGTATTTGGCCAAACGGTCAGAGCGTGAAAGCGAGCCGGTTTTTATTTGGCCCGAATTGGTAGCAACCGAAATGTCGGCGATTGTGGTGTCTTCGGTTTCACCCGAACGGTGGGAAATAACAGAAGTGTAATTTGCCTTGTGCGCCATGGCGACCGCTTCCAAAGTTTCGGTCAGGGTGCCGATTTGGTTGACCTTGATCAAAAT
>DAOWFT010000207.1 GCA_030637845.1 Thalassospiraceae bacterium | reverse complement strand
TAACGAGAAACTGGCCAAAAATTGGGATTAACTGGTGGCGGGTGCCAGCACCATGGTCATCATTCGCCCTTCGCTTTTGGGCATTTGCTCGACCTTGGCCAATTCTTCCAGTTCATCGCGCATTTTGATCAGAACCTGCAGGCCCAATTCTTGATGCGCCATTTCACGACCACGGAAGCGAATGGTAACTTTTACCTTGTCGCCCTGACCGAGAAATTTTCTGGCGGCCTTCATTTTCACTTCATAATCGTGAATATCAATGCCGGGGCGCAGCTTGATTTCCTTAACGGAAACTACTTTTTGCTTTTTCTTTTGTTCGTTCTTTTTTTTCTGTTCCTCGTACTTGAACTTGCCATAGTCGAGGATCTTGCAAACGGGGGGCTCGGCGTTGGGAGAAACCTCGACCAAATCAAGCCCGAAATCACCTGCTATTTCAATGGCTTCTGCAACCGGCTTTACGCCTAGCATTTCTGCTTCGGGTCCAACGAGCCGTACTTCGGCAGATATAATGTCTTCATTAACACGCGGGCCTTTTTTTGCCGGCGGTTGGTTATACGGTGGTCTTGGGATGGTTTTTCTCCTTAAAAGTTTCAACAAAAATCTAAAAATGAAGCAGGGTAATAGGGCAATTCATGCCCTTTAGGCAAGCGGGCCCTTTGCTTCGACCGCTAGGATATCAACAGCGTCCTTAATCGCAAGGATTTCTTGGTCTTTTCCACCCAAACGCCTGAGCGCCACGGTGCCTTCCTCGGCCTCGCGCTTGCCCACCACCAAAATAGCGGGAACCTTGGCATGGGAATGTTTGCGTATTTTGAAATTAATTTTTTCATTCTGAATATCAAGCTCGGCCCGAAATCCGGCCTTGAGCAATGCGCCCATGACCTCGTGGGCATATTCATCGGCATCAGAGGTTATGGTTGTAATTACCACCTGAACCGGGGCCAACCACATTGGCATGCGCCCGGCGTGGTTTTCTATCAATATTCCGATAAATCGTTCAAACGAGCCGAGAATAGCCCGGTGTAACATTACCGGGCGATGTTTTTCGCCGTCGACGCCGATATAACTGGCGTCAAGGCGTTCGGGCAAAACAAAATCAACCTGCATGGTTCCGCATTGCCAGTCACGACCAATGGCATCGCGCAAAACAAACTCTAGCTTGGGCCCGTAAAAGGCACCTTCGCCGGGGTTTAGCGTCCACGAAAGACCGGCGGCTTCGGTTGCTTCTTTTAATGCACTTTCCGCCTTGTCCCAGGTTTCATCTTCACCGGCCCTAACCGGGGGGCGGTCAGAAAACTTAACCGCGACTTCTTCAAAGCCGAGGTCTTTATAAACATCCAGCAGCAATTCGCAGAACGCCTTGGTTTCGGCGGTGATTTGCTCTTCGGTGCAAAATATATGGGCGTCATCTTGGGTAAATGCCCGCACCCGCATTATGCCGTGCAAGGCGCCCGAAGGCTCGTTCCGGTGGCACGAGCCAAATTCGGCCATGCGCAACGGCAGGTCGCGATAGCTTCTGGTTCCCTGCCTGAAAATCTGAACATGACAAGGACAGTTCATGGGCTTGATGGCCAAGACCTTGTCCTCGGATTCGGAAATAAACATGTTTTCGCGGAACTTTTCCCAATGCCCGGATGCTTCCCATAATGAACGGTCAACCAGTTGCGGGGTGTTGACCTCGGCATAATCGGCATCTTCAAGTTTGCCCCGAATGTAGTCTTGCAAGATGCGATACATGGTCCAGCCCTTGGGGTGCCAGAACACCGAACCTTGGGCTTCTTCTTGCAGGTGAAACAGTTCCATCTCGCGGCCAAGGCGGCGATGGTCGCGTTTTTCCGCCTCCTCAACCATGTGCAGGTATTCTTTTAATTGTTTTTCATTGGCCCAGGCGGTGCCGTAAATGCGTTGCAGCATTTCGTTGTTGCTGTCGCCGCGCCAATAAGCACCGGCCAGCTTGGTCAGTTTGAAAGCCTTGCCCAGACGCCCGGTTGATGGCAGATGCGGCCCCCGGCAAAGATCAATAAAATCGCCTTGGGAATAGAGGCTTACTTCCTCGCCCGCAGGGATCGCCTCGATAAGTTGGGCTTTATAATGTTCGCCCATATCTTTAAAAAATTCTATCGCCTCATCACGGGGGCGAACGGAACGTTCTATTTTTTCATCGCGTTTTACAATTTCATGCATACGCTTTTCGATTACCACCAGATCTTCCGGGGTAAACTTATCGGAACGGGCAAAATCGTAATAAAAACCGTTTTCGATGGAAGGCCCGATGGTGACCTGAACATCGGGATAAAGCTCTTGCACCGCTTCGGCCATTATGTGGGCGGCATCATGACGGATAAGGTCAAGCGCGTCCTCGTCCTTGGAGGTGACGACGGAAAAGGCGCTATCTTTTTCAATTAAAAAATCAAGGTCGCGCATTTCGCCATCAATGCGAACGGCCAATGCTGCCTTGGCAAGACCCGGGCCGATATCGGCGGCAACATCAAGGCCGCTAACGGGCCCATCAAAGGTGCGCTTCGAACCATCGGGAAGCGTAAGTGAAATCATATTATTTTGCGGCCTCAAAATCTGACTGGAAAAACCGAAATGTAGAGGGATTTAAGCCCCTGTCAAGGATACCGGGGGCGCTTAAGCCTATTTATGGGGAGTTTCGCGCATAAGCATGAGCATGGTCCAGACCTCGCCCACGGAAAGCTGCTTCATATCGCCCCGCTGGATAACCTTGACCCATTTGCCCCGGGGCCGGCACAGCGTGGGATCGCTTTCATCTGAAAACAACACCACCGATGGCGCGTTCGCGGTGGCAATTATGTGCATGGGCCCGGTATCGTTACCCAGCGCGCATGCCGCCCCACGGCCAAGGGTGGCAATCTCAAGCAGGCTTGTTTTGCCGCAAAGATTGACCAGGCCGGGTACGTCGCGCTCCATCATCCCAATAATGGCGCGTTCGGCCTCTGCACCGATAACCACCGGGGTTATGTTATCGGCCAACATTCTTTTGGCAATTTCTGCGTAGTTTTCTACTGCCCAACGCTTGTCGGGGCGATGGGGCGAGCCGCCCGGAACCAAAAGGGCAAACGGTGGTTTAATTCCAAATTGGGATATATCTTTTTTTGCCCACGAAAGATCGGCTGGCCCAACATCGCTTATGCCGGCTATGGCCAATTGCTCTTTTTGTCGTTCAACCGTGTGCAGCAACGCCCTCGCCGGATCGGTGTGGGGGTGCGAGGCACCGCGAACCGAGCCAGACCACCCGGGTCTTTTGCCGCCACCCAACAACGGCCTTAGCAGCGGGCTTAACAGATGAAAATAAAATCCGCTGCGATCTGATGTTTGTAAATCGTACACCCGGCTAAAGTTTCCACCCAGAATACGGCGGCGAAAATTAAGCGCCTTTCCAATTTCTAAAAGCTTGGGCCGTTCATCAACCCAAACATCATCGAAAAGTTTGCTGGCTTTGGCGAACTCAACATAGGGCTTGGTGGTAAGCAATGTTATTTTTGCGCCGGCATGGTGCTTGGCGATAGCCGCCATCGGCCCCAATGCCTGAACGAAATCGCCCATGGCACCCAATTTTATAACAAGAATATTTTTAGATTGTTCCATTTGGCCCCTCGGAACCCCCAAAGTCCCCATTAGTGCCTATTCGGATAATACTTCCCGATACACATCAAGTGTTTTAGCGCACATGGCATCTTTGGAAAAGTGTTCACGCACGTTGCTTATTGCGCTGTCTGCCATTTCCTGACGCGTGTCTTTATTTAAATCAAGCGCGTGACCGATTGCATCTGCCAATTGTTTTTCATTGCCCGGCTCAACCAGCCAGCCGGTTTTGCCTTCGATTATGGTTTCACGGGCACCGCCATGATCGGGCGCTATGACCGGACGGCCAAGGGCTTGGGCTTCGGTAACTATTCGCCCAAACGCTTCCGGGTCGGTAGAGGCTGAAATAACAACATCGGCCAACATATAGGCAGCCGGCATATCATCACAATTATCAACTATGCGCACGACACTGCCCAGATCAAGTTTGTTTATTTGTTTTTCTAGCTCTTTGCGATAGCCACCGCGCCCCTGATCGGAACCGACTAGCACACAGCGAATATCCTTGCGCCCGAGACGGGCAACCGCCTTGATAAAAATGGCCTGACCTTTCCACCGGGTCAAACGCCCCGGCAACATGACAACCGGGTATCCTTCTTCCAGTCGCCATGCGCTTGCCAGTTGCACAACCCGTTCGGCGCTTACCTTTGCCGGATCAAAGGTTGCAATATCAACCCCGCGATATATTACGCGAATGCGATCAGCGGCAACGCCATAAATACGCTTTAGGTGTCCGGCGATAAAACTGGAAATCGCAATAACCCGCACACCCTTGGTCATGACTTTATTATACGAACGTTTCAACTCGCCACGGGCACCATAGGTACCGTGGAACGTGGTAATAAATGGGATGCCCATTTTTTTACAGGCCCGGTACGCGCTCCATGCTGGCGCACGCGAACGAACATGAAGAAGATCAACATTTTCCTTGCGGATTAGTTTTATCAAACGACCAACATTCAACCACATGGTTATGGGATTTTTTGAATTAAGCGGAAGTTCAAAATGCTGGGCACCGGCACGTGATAATTGATGTACCCTTGCGCCGCCATTTGACGCCACCAGCGAACGCCAGCCAATATCATTTATACATCCAGCAATTTCAATTGTGCCGCGCTCAACCCCGCCGCTTGAACCAAGGGCCGGTAACACCTGCAAAATGGTTTTATAGCCAACGGGTCGGGGGGCAGACTCTAGGGTAGATTCTCCCTGCCCGTTTTCGTTTGTTGGCGACCGTTTTGCCTTGCTAACAAAGGTGTTATTATTGTTCACTGAATAAACCCGCTTTACCTGTAATATTAAATCTAGGGTTACAATCCCTACCACAACCTGTCCAGCAACAAGTGTGATTCCATGAATGATAAAACCACAAACCCGGCAGATGGCGCCATAATCGCGCATCACGCCACCCCCGGCAAGGATGCTGAAAAAAAGGTCGGGGTGGTATTTTTGGGTGGTTTTCGCTCGGACATGGGCGGGACCAAGGCCTTGGCGCTGGAAAAGTGGTGCATTGATGAGGGCCGTCAATTCCTCAGGTTTGATTACAGCGGTCATGGCCAGTCTTCGGGCAGATTTGAAGACGGAACAATAAGCCGGTGGGCAAATGACGCCATATTCGCCATTGAAAGTTTAAGCACCGGGCCGGTTGTGTTGGTCGGCTCATCAATGGGTGGCTGGATAATGATGCTGGCAGCACTAAAAATAGGCGCCCGTATAAAAGGCCTGCTTGGTCTGGCCACCGCACCTGATTTTACCCAAGATATGATGGAGCGCGAATTTTCCAGTGAACAAAAAGCGGAAATGGAAAAAAACGGGCGGCTTGAAATTGAAAACTGTTACGATCCGGATGATCCATATATCATAACCAAAGCATTAATCGATGATGGGCAACAGAACCTGCTGCTGGGCGGGCCTATTGATATTTCACTGCCGGTCAGGTTGATACAGGGAATGAAGGACGAGGACGTTCCATGGAAAACGGCGCTACGCATAGAAGAAATGCTAAGCAGCGACGATGTTGAGATACAATTAATAAAAAACGGCGATCATCGTCTTTCAGGCGAGAATGATTTAAAACGAATGACCGTCACGTTGGAAGCT